>CAZIYW010000015.1:0-61836 GCA_964543525.1 uncultured Fibrobacterota bacterium
AATGATAGTTATGAAGGACTCTATCTTTTCGTTGAGAAATCTCAGGAGGCAATAAAAGACAACGTTGACGATGTTGCGGCTATATACCGAAGGAATTATAATAAAGGTTTTGAAGAGAAATATCTCAACAGCGACTACTCTTCTTATGAAGAACATTTCAAACAAATGTTGGCCTCACTCTATACCCTGAAAGATTCATTCAATAATCAGGAACTTTTTGACACCTTAAATTCAATTCTCAACCTGGAAGATTATTTCAAGTGGCAGGGAATAAACAAGCTCCTCAAGAACGGGGATTTTCTTGATGAAGTATTTTTTTATGCGCTTCCAAATAGTGTAAACAGCAGTTTTATATTTAGAATTACCGCTTGGGACTATGAAGACATCTTTAAACCGCCTCACAGTGGAAACGGCTTCAGCAATTCGCTTTTATACTGCAATGAAGAACCGTTTGATGTTATCATTGCTGAAGACAGTGTGCTCTATAATTCATACAAAAAAACGTTTAAAAAAGAACTCGAGCAGGATATAACAGCCTCGCTCCTTGACGAGATTGAAAACGATTTAAACAATACACTGGTACCACTGTTTAACGATTCCGCAACCGGTAGTATAATGAATAATTTTTACTCCAGTGGGGAAGATGCAAAAACAGAACTGGAAAATTTAATAAGCGATAAAATCAACTACATTAAAAGTCACAGAGATTCAATATTACAAGTGTTGTCTCAGTAAGGAGCATTTTATTATAGTAGTTCAGACAGGATTGTCTGCTGTCTTTCACTAATGAAGTCACGTATAATCTGAAGGTCATTTTTCCAGACGCTTAACGTGTCAGATTCGGAATAGTCCCAATGCTTCCAGCCTTTTTCATTACAGAAATAATCCAGGAGAGTCTCTCCCCACACCGACAAATCGAGTCGCACCTCATCCTCAAGAAGTTCTTCCAACTCATTTATGAATTGCAGCAAACTTTGCGTATTCAATCCGGCGCCGAATGCTGATGACATTCGCTCACGGAAATAACCGACCCATTCCGAATTGTGACTAATTTTATTAAACAATCCGTTTTTAATTATCATTTCTTTATAGCTGAAATGGTTACACTTTTCAATATCACCGCACCAGTTACGTCCCAATGCAGCATCGGCATCCCAGCGGATCAGTTCGAATAGATTGCTCCTTCTGTCGAGGAGATAGTAATAATTTTTCGATAACACATCGGTATCCCCCGTATAGTAACATCCTGCGAAAAAACCAAACAGGGTTTTATCAGTGGTCATATTCTGCAACTGATTATAAGAAAACGAGTCACTTTCCATCCAGTAAACCAGACGAGACACCGAAACGGTATCACCGTCCTTCAGCTTAAATCCCTTGCAGGGAGACACCAGAGAATCCTTCTTTAATGAATCCGGCACATTGGAATTAGGGTGAATAAAATAATAATTCTCCGTTTTTAAATCGCCGTTATGCGTCTCAGATTTCAATAAATCTATGTCATCGTGATGAATAATATATTCAATCATATCATCATGAATCGCCTCGGATATCTGGTATAATCCATAGGGTTTTTCATTGATATAGAGACGGACAAAATCTACCCGAGGCACCATTGCGCCTACTGCATTCGTGATATACATAGAGAGGAAATTTCTTATATAGGAAAAATCAATAGCAGTCGCATTTAATATTATTTTTGAAAACCGGTTCGCATGGGTTGTATTTTGCGGAAATAAGGTGAATATATTATTACTAATCAACTCATTGTCCCTAAAATACAGTCTGAACGATTTTTTTGGATACTGTCGTGATACACCGCCATGGATACGCAAACCACAGTCAAGGAAAACAGTATCCGATTTAAAAACCCCCAGAAATTTACACTCTCTTTCAAACTCTTTCCCTTTTTCTGTCGGGTTATCCAATAAATACTGTAATTCTGAACTATCAACGGCAAGATATATGGTGTTAATTTTTTCACTGTAGTCAAACGCGGTGTAATTTTCAAATGGGTCCGTTGTCTGTGTTGGACCTGAAACCGTATCATAGTTACCGCAATGGCTCAAAAGAAATATCATCACTGAAAATATTGTGTGACTTTTTATGCCTTTCAATACACGCATTATTTTAATACCCGTTACTATACTTAATTTCAAGAAGTTAATAATAGTCTAATAACGATTGATACTATCTCCTATTTACGTATAAATACACACGGTGAAAATAGTATATTACATTATTTTGAAAATGGATAATTTGTTCATTCTCTCCGGCTTTATCTCGTCGAGTCCTTCCCGTCAAAGGCTTCGAAAACCAGGAGAGAATTACAGAATTTAATACAGAATATAATGTAATTACAAGGCAAATACTTGATAATCTGATAATAATCTAACAAAAAAAAACATCATTTGCCCTGAAAATATCGTATTAATATACATTCGAAAAGCCCTTGAATTGTCACTTTCACTGGAGAGAGAAATCTGTAAGTAATTGATACATAGTAAAAAACGCTCTCCCTCCGATTGAAATGACAGTTTTACCCGGTTTTTGAAAAGAGAATAATCAGATTCTGTTAAATATTGCCTGTTTTGAATGTCATTCCGGCATGATCTTAGGCCGGAATCCAGCTCTTATACACAATTTAATATGTCGTTATATCTATGAATTCCTCACATTAATTTACAAAAAAGCTATTTCAAATTCCTCACCGCAAAGCTATTTTATATAACACAATATACTGTGTATAAATTAACAAAAAAGTACAACATAATCCGGGCAAAGGAATATATGTTTCACAGAAAAAAGAGCCATTCCTGGTATTGGCATACGTTCTGGCTTTTGCTGTTTTGTCTTATTCTGTTTGCAATTGCACGTTTCTTTATGAAAACGGTCAGTAAAAACAATATTCCCCAAAAGGTTAACAACAAGAAAAAAGTTAAGGAAGAGGCGCCTCTTTTTATATAATACCGGCCGTTAGTAGTGCTGCATACGGTTATCCCGGTGGATTCCTCTTTTCTCTTTGTGTCTTGTCGTTGGGGGATTCCGTTAAAAATCCAATTCTATAAAATCGTTTTCGGGAGTTTCCGGGAAACGTGATGAAGTGCCTGTACCGAACCCATACATTTCTCTGTTTTCATCGATAATCATCAGGGCAAGGACACGGGGGATATATTCATTGGTCTCTTCAGCGAGGTATCCCATGCGGTAGATATACCAGAAATCACGGTTACGCATGGGGTCATCGATTTTTCGCAGGGCGCCCATGATTCTGCCTTCTCCTGCGTTATATGCAGCCATGGCAAGCATCACCGAGCTTTTGCCGCCGAAAATACCAATAAGGTCCCTGAAATATTCTGCGGCAGCATAGGTTGCTTTTCTGGGATTACAGCGCTCATCCACCTGTTTGTTCACTTTCAATCCGTAACGGCGGCCCGTATGCGGCATAAACTGCCACAGGCCTCGTGCGCCTGCATGACTCAGTGCCTTGGGATTAAAGCCGCTTTCGAGCATGGAAATATACGCCAGCTCAACCGGCAGGTTTTTCTGCGAGAATATCTCCCGGATCATGGGAAAATACACATTCTTCCGTTTCAGGTACCGCCCGATTGTGGGTTTCAGACGTCCGGAATAGATACCAATATGGTACTTAACCCGCTCCACCATCTTTCGGGGAATATGATAATCGGTTTCACCAAACCGCACCATAATATCATCTATCAACTTCTCCGTGGTATCCATATAGAATTTCTGATAATCATCCTCATCCAGATTCTCTTTTACCGACGCCAACTGCTTCTTTGTTTCTTCCAGTTCCTGAATCAACCTGGCCAGTTCTTTTTTGTTGATATCCGGATTTTCATTTGCCTTGAAAATTTCATTTTCGTATTTATCAAGTTTTTCCTCGAGGGTAAGTCCTTTTTTCAGCATCTGTCGGTAGTTCATCATGCGTATGCCGAGAAACAAAATTATAAGAAGCGACACCCCTGAAACGATACCAACAATAATCATCCACTGGTTTGCCGTTTTTTTACGGACACCGTGGGCACTTTCCAGAAGTGAAGCCTGGGATTCGCTGATTTTACCCCTGTCAAGAATCTTTTCGAGGCGTTTTTCATTCTTCATCAGCGCGTGCATATCCTCAACATTCATCTTGTTTTTCAGCAATTTTTCTTCCATTTCAATGGTCATGGAAGCGGGGAGCGGTATTGTTGCTTCACCGGAATACCCGCGCGTGACAATCCCGTCCGCGGTGCGCGTCGCATTAACTGTTGAAGAGGTGGGTGGTTTTTTTCGAATTTCGGGCTCATCATTTTCAATGGTACGGGCAGAGGTGTTTTCATCTGAAGAAATCCCCGCCGCAGGCCCGGAGGTGAGTTCCGTTTCAGAAGCGACAAGCTTCAGCCGCGGTCCCATCTTGCCGAAACCGACAACATCATCAGGCGCGAGTTCATGCTCCTGAATTTTTTGCTCATTTACAAAAGTACCATTGGTACTCTGCATATCCTGAATCATTATCTTATCAGAGGTTTTGTAGACAATGGCATGATGGCTGGATACGGCCCGCTCGCTCGGATGCAGTGCTACCGTGTTAGACGAACTTCGGCCGATACTGACGGCGCCGTCACGAAGAAGATATCGTTTCCCCTGCTCAGTGCCCTTGATTATTTCAAAGTAATAATAAGCTGCCATACTATTTTTCTTTAAATGTCCGCTTTACAAGATTTTTTAATATAAAGGTGTCTTTGTCCTCAACAAGGGTATTGAGCACCTTTTCCAGATTCTTTCCCATCTCGGCGGCCGAACTGAAACGCTTCTCAGCATCAATTGCCATGGCACGCTCTATAATCTCTATCAGCTCCTTGGGCAAATATGATGAACTCCGGAGCGGCTGATAATCCCCCTTGGTGATAGCCGATAACAATGACGGTATATCGACATGGGGAAACGCCCGTTTACCGGATGCCAGCTCATACAGAGTTGCACCGAGTGCATAGATATCGGTACGCGGAGAAATTCCATCCTCTTTCAACTGCTCGGGAGCAAGGTAGGGCAGGGTACCGATGACCTTACCTGTGTCTGCGGTGTGCAGACTCACGGAACCCGGCCGGGCAATCCCGAAATCGGTAAGTTTGACATGACCGCTTTTACTTAATAAAATATTAGCGGGCTTCAGATCGCGATGGACAATACCTTTATAGGTTTCCCCATAGACGGAGACAACCTGATTATGAGCATAATTCAGTGCGCGGCATACGAGCACACCAATGGAAAGAACCTCCACCGGGGTTAATGATTTACATTTCTTCATAACATCTTCCATTGCCGCGCCATTGATAAATTCCATCTCGAGGTAGGGAAGGGTATGCCATTCACCGACTCCGTAGCACTGAACAATATTCGGATGATTCAGGTTCGCAAATATCCGTATCTCAGTCTCAAAGCGGTCAAGCCATTGTTCCGGCTGCCCCGGCTTTATAACCTTTACTGCCCGGTATACCTCCATACGGGGATGCCATATCAGGTACACATCGGCCATACCGCCGCTGCCGAGACACTTGACAATTCTTCCTCCGGCCAGCTTCCGGAACTCTTTTACCACTTCATGGTGAAAAGCGGATTTATTGCTCCCGGCAATATCGGTTTCAACCAGTGTTTTATCCACCCCCTGGAGCAGGTCCTCACCAGAGGGTGCCGGGGCAATTTTTTTCGCGACGAATCCGGCGGTATCATTGGCGGGAATCTCCTGAATAAAATTACTTTCATCAGGCGGCGGTAACATGGCAGTCTCATCGCTGGCTCCCGGATCAAGATTGAGCAGCATTTTTTCGATTATAATAACATCCGATTTCTGAGTGGCAAGCCATACCATCAGCAATACCCAGCCATACAGATGGAAGCCGGAATTCCACACATACCCGGTCTTTTGCAGCAGCACCAGTCCCAGGATAATACTTAGAATCACAACGGCACTACTGAGGATAATGGCAAATTTCTTTTTTGCACCCGGAAACAGCAGGACAAATCCCGGGAACAGCAACAGGAGGAGGAACACATTTACCGTAAAAAGAAGTCCGCTTCTTTTTATCCATGCATTATTGAGAATATCACACGCAGCAGTGGCCCATAATTCAACACCTGGAAACTGGGTACCCACTGGTGTGATAAAAAAGTCGGAAGGGGATGAAGGAGCATCGGTGATACCGACAAAAACGAGCTTGCCTCTGAGACGCTGTGGAGGTACAGAGCCGTTGAGTACATCAGCGGCGGATATAATACGAATTGTTCCTGACGGGCCGCGGAAATTAAGACGGACCGCTCCGGTACCTTTAGCCACCGGTAATCGTTTAGAGCCGAGTAACACATCCCCTTTGCCGTCAAGTACAAATTCAGACGGTTTCAGTCTGAGAAACGCCGCACAGGCGGCAAGGCCGAATGAAGGATAATAATCTTTACCGGCACGGAGCACATGTATCAGTTCACGCACTTTCTGGCTGGTCCTGCTGGTGGAGACATTAAGGAATCCGGCTTTGTCGGCATATTGCGTAATATACGGGTCCCCGAAGTCCAGTTTTCCCGCGGAATACCCGAAAGTTATCGGCAGTTCTTCCTGGTTTTGCAGCATGAGGAATCGGTGTTTATAGGCTTCATTGGTTACCATAGCCATCTTGGCTTCCGGGTCGTCTGTGACTGCATCCATTCGCATTCCTACAACCAGGTTCTTAACATTACGGAACACCGCTGCGAGGCTGTCACTTCCCGGATCGTTCATTCGTTTCGGGAAAAGGAAATCAAGCGCGATTACCCGGGGAGAACAGGCGCCGATTCGTGCAATTAATTGTGCAAAGGTAGATCGGGACCACGGCCAGGCGCCGATTTCAGCGATACTGTTTGCATCTACACCAACGATAACTATTGAATCGGGTGTTTCCGTTTTAACAAAAGAAAAACTCATATCATAAAAAATATTCTCCACCACGGGAACAGCGTTGTGAATAATCAATACAGCCGGAAAGAAGACCAGGGTTACCCCAATGAGGATAATGAGTTGTCTCTTATTTGTCATTATTGCTCCGAAAAAAGTTCTGCAATTCGTTTATCACGCTCTTCATTCCACTGCTCCCATGAATCCGAGGGCTGTTTTTTGAAAGGTGTTACCGCAGACGGAGTACCGTCTTTACCAATAGTAATCTTCTGCATGGAGCGGACGATCCGGGTCCATTCCTCCATGGATACTTCGTGTGGACCGGGCACTTCATTCGGACCGGGTACTTCACCCGGTTCTCCCGGGGCGGTGGCTTTCTGTGCTGACGGTTGATTTTTCACGGCAACTTCACCGTGATACACCTTCACTTCCGCAGAACTGTCCTTATCCAGGCTCGTCTGATACACCGTCCCGTATACACCGGCAACCGCGGTGGGCAGACTGAGTTCAAAACGGCAGAGTTTGCCGGTAAATTTTTTCACCTTTGTCCATATGGTGCCGCCTTTCAGGCCGCATTTTGTTTTTCCTTTTTTCCCCGGGGCATCTCTGAATGCTTCCATTGTCAGGCGAGAATTTTCTTTCATGCGTACAACCGATTCGCGGTTAACAATTATTTCCACCCGGCCGTTCGCTGCGGTTTCGATAACATCTCCCGGTACCACCAGGGTATTCACCGTCAGGTTTTTCTTACCGGTACCACCTTTTTTCATCAGATATGCAGTTCCTTCGACACAGGTAACAACGCCCTGGGATACGGCCACCTTTTTCTCAAAGAGCTTAACCTCACGGGAAGACTTTTTGGACGATGCTCCCGGTTTCTGTAATTTGAGGAAGTTACCCGCATGAATCAAATTGATATCGGATATCACGGGATTTAAACGTTTGATAGCATCACCCATCTTCGGCGTGTAGCGACCGTAATAGTCGATACAGATAAGACTAACCGACTCACCTTTTTTTATTCTGTGTTCAAAATAGCGTTTCTGTTGCTCCGTCGGTGAGTTGCCAATTAACATCACACTGAACATGAGAATGATGATCAGGTGAGATACTTTCATAGGAACACCTCATAAAGAATTTAAATATTTGAACGATTTCCTTACCTTCAGGAAACATACAAAGGTCAGGAAAATTTACGGTACCTTACAATATACGTTAATGATATGGCATATTTAAACAAGTACCCCGTAATATATTAATCTGTTAAATCTAAAGAAATATACTTTATCAGCAGAATTTTAGGTATTTTATGCTTCTTATATATATTTAGAAAGCCTATTTTGTCATACTAACCATATAACCCAAGGAAAAGGAATAATGAAACGACGTAACTTTGTAGCTGCCATTCCGGCGTTAGCGATCGCTTCATGCAACCCCCGTTTGGATGAGCGCAAATCCCGCTATGATGAGAAGGAGTGCCCGTTCTGCAGTACGAATCCGGGGACCTGCACCTACTGCAACGGTACCGGAGAATGTTCGTTCTGTAAGGGAACCGGTAAAAGGAAGACGAGCACGAAAAACTATCCTGAACGGAGCATAACACCCCTTGAATATGAAGAGGAATGTCCCTACTGCAAAGGTACCGGGAAATGCCGCTACTGTGATGGTGTTGGTAAATGCTGGGTATGCAAAGGAACCGGGCGTATTGAAGACTGGAATTTCCAGGAAATGTACTCGAAGGGGAAATAGTTGCTCCGGGGCAAAGCGTATTGATAAGAACTCATGAAAAAGTATTGCAGTATGATATCAACCAAAACATCTTTCAGGTATACATCACAAAAACACGAGGATATATAAAAATCCATGAAACGGAAACAACGACCGCTGTGTCTTATAATCCGTGACGGGTGGGGCAAGGGAAAACATAATGCCGCAGACGGTATCTACATGGCAAACACGCCCTTTACCGATGAGTATGAACGGGCTTACCCGACAACGCTCATCAACGCCTCCGGGGAACACGTCGGTCTTCCTGCAGGATATCAGGGAAACAGCGAGGTGGGACATCTGAATATCGGTGCCGGAAGAGTTGTGTACCAGAGTCTGACCCGTATAGATAAATCAATAAAAGACGGCGACTTCTTTACCAAAAGCGCCTTTCTCTCTGCAATCACTCATGCACAAAAGCATAATTCACATCTTCATCTTATCGGCCTTATTCAGGAAGAGGGTGTCCACGCGGTCACCCGCCACTGTATTTCGCTTCTTGAGCTATGTAACCGGCACGGATTCGACCGGGTTCTCATCCATGCGCTTACCGACGGACGTGATACTCCGCCAAAATCCGCGCACGAGCATCTGCAATTTCTTCAGGACGCCATTGACCGAATTGGCGTGGGTCGCGTGGTGACGGTTATCGGTCGGTACTATGCCATGGACCGGGACAATCGCTGGGACCGGACTGAACGTGCCTACCGTGCAATCATGGAAGGGCAGGGAAAACAGGTCGCTGACTGGAATGCCGCAATCAATGACGCCTATGAAAACGGTGAAACGGATGAATTTATTAAGCCGCGACTGATTGATTACCGGGGTATCGACAAAAATGATGCTTTTATCTTCTTTAATTTCCGATTCGACAGAACCCGTCAACTGACCAAGGCAATTGTAGAGTCTGATTTCAAGGAATTTACCACGATCGATCACGGGATACATTTTGTCGCCATGACCCATTATTACGATGACGGGAATTTCAGGGAAGCCTTTCCTGAAGTCGAGAATAAAAACATTTTCGGTGAGGTGCTTGCCAAGAACGGTTTGACCCAATTGCGGTGTGCAGAAACTGAAAAATATGCCCACGTCACCTTCTTTTTCAACAGTTTGAAGAATGAACCGTTTGAGCACGAAGAACGTATCCTGGTAAACAGCCCCAAAGTAGCGACGTATGATCTTAAACCGGAGATGAGTGCTTTTGAAGTACGGGACAAACTTCTTGCCGCGGTAACCTCCGATAAATACGATGTTATCATTGCCAACTTTGCAAACTGTGACATGGTGGGACACACCGGCGTGTTCGATGCCATTATTACCGCGGTTGAAACAGTAGACACCTGTGTATATGAGGTGGTCGAAGCGATTCGGGCGCGAAGCGGCATCAGTATAATTTTTGCCGATCACGGCAATGCCGAGCAGACAAAACTTGCCGACGGTTCACCCATGACTGCACATACAACCAATCCGGTGCCGTTAACCATTATTGGCGCCGGTAACATTCAGCTCCGTGATGACGGTTCATTATGTGACGTTGTACCTACGGCATTACAGTTGATGGACCTTGAACAACCGGCGGATATGACCGGCAAATCCCTCATTATTTAACCAAGCGAGGTGCGCTTCATGAAAATCGCACTCTGCCAGCTTAATCCCGTTACAGGTGACATCGCAGGAAATACCGCCCGGATAAAAGAGGTGATTTCAGAGACGAGAGATGAACATCCCGATCTTCTTGTATTTCCGGAACTCTTTATATTAGGGTATCCACCCCTTGACCTGCTGGATAACCAATGGTTCATCGGGCGGGGACTCTCTGCACTTGATGATTTGTGCAACCTGTCGCAACAGTATCCCGATACCGGCATACTGACCGGTATAACGCTGCCGGCAACTGTTGACAACTGCCGCGGATTATTTAATTCCGCCGTACTTATCACCGGCGGACGGATTTTATTTCATCAGAATAAATCGCTGCTTCCCACCTATGATGTCTTTGATGAATCCCGATACTTTACTGAGGCGCCGGCAATTGAGCTGGTTATCTTTAAAGGGGAAAAACTCGGCATTACTATATGTGAAGATGCATGGAACGGTGAAGATATGCAGGAACAGTCGCGGTACGATTTTGACCCGGTAAAAAAGCTGGCGGAAATGGGTGCAACCCTTTTTATAAACATTTCCGCATCACCTTTCAGCATCGGTAAAAAGAAACTCCGGTATTCACTCATACAAAACCATGCAAAGAAGCATGGGATACCATTTGTCGTGGTAAATATGGTCGGTGCCAACGATGAGCTTATCTTCGACGGCGCCAGTATGGTTTTCAACGGGAAAGGGGAATTGTGCACATTGCTGCCGTCATTCTCCGAGTCGATTCAGATAATAGATACCGCCGCCCCCGGAGAGGCGCTCCCTGAACCGTCACAGGAATCGACCGGAGACATATATAATGCTCTGCTGCTTGGTATTCGTGATTATACCCGAAAATGCGGTTTTCATAAAGCTCTTATCGGTCTCTCGGGCGGTATCGATTCTGCCGTGACCTGCGCGCTTGCCGTTGATGCACTCGGGGCCAAAAAAGTACGCGGCGTTACCATGCCTTCACAATACTCTTCACCGGGAAGCGTCTCGGATTCGCAGAAACTGGCAGAAAACCTCGGCATTGAATTAAAGAATATTGCAATAGAACCTATTTTCTCAGCCTATATACGGGAATTATCGCCGCATTTTAATCAGAAGGAACCGGATGTCACTGAAGAAAACATTCAGGCCCGCATTCGCGGAAGTCTTCTCATGTCCCTCTCCAACAAATACGGCTGCCTGCTGTTAATGACCGGTAACAAGAGTGAGCTGGCAGTGGGATATTGCACTCTTTACGGAGACATGTGCGGCGGTCTGGCGGTGCTTTCGGATATCTATAAAACCATGGTATACGATCTCGCCCGGTACATTAACCGGGAAAGAGAACTCATTCCGCAGGCAACAATCGACAAACAACCTTCAGCGGAACTGCGCCCCGGGCAGAAAGACTCCGATTCTCTGCCGCCATATGAACTGCTCGATTCTATCCTCAAACAGTTCATTGAAAAAGGAGCTTCAACCAGAGAGGTGATTGCCGGCGGGATAGATGCAGATGTTGTTTTGTGGGTTGCCGATGCGATGGCGAAAAATGAATATAAACGGCGGCAGGCAGCACCCGGTTTAAAAATCACCCCCAAGGCGTTTGGTCTGGGACGACGGTTTCCCATTGCAGCGAAATACGAACGCTAATCTGCATTACTGCTGCCTGTGTACAGGAACATTGCACCAGTTGACGGATTGACCGATACTAAATAGCCATTTCTTTCACGTTATTGTACCCTTCAATGAGTGAGACCAGCTTTTTCAATTCCGGTTCCACCTTCTTCTGTTCCTGCGCATACCTGCTTTCAATATCGGCAAACTGTTCCATTACCCTGTCAGCAAGGTAATCGTAATCGAGAGCACATTTCCCGATAAAAGTATTCAGGAGCGTCTCCGTCCGGTTTTTTACATAATGCGAAAGCTGCGCAAGGCCTGCATCAAGTGCGTCGTTCAGCAGCGGGGTATACCGATCGATGTTGTCCCGGCTCCACTTTTCGGCGCTGGCAAATCGTTCAAGAAACGAGTTTTTTACCTGTTCAAGGGTAACTGCATTCTCCGGTTTCCAGTCAGTTACCATCTCTATTTCAACGTCTTCAACAGTGCAGTGCAATTCATGTTCTGTTTCAATTGTCCCGCCGATCTCCGCAGAAACCGTATCTGCCAGGCTATGCAGCTCCCTGACATGCGCGGCGGCGGCTTTCTTCAACGGTTTATTCAGTTCGGTTATCAGAAAGATACCCATACGACTGAACATCTCTTCCAGTAAACGCTCGAGCGCCGTCGTCAGTATAGTATCGTTTCGACTCTTTACAGCCGAGAGGAGAAGTGTCTGCAGATGATTTTGCAGTAAATTCTGCAGTCCCGGCCGTTTTTTTTTCATCAGGGTTTCGGTGTATTCGGTCAATGCGGTTCCCTCCACTTCACCCAGGCTGATCGCCTTATCCTTCTCCCGGCAAACGGCTTTTCGCAACTGCTCAACTGCAGACATACGTTCTTTACATTCAAAAAGTGGCCGGTTCAAAGCATCCCTTCTTTTTTCGAGCAGCGCGATCAGTTGTGACACGGCTTCGTTGAATTTACCCAATAGAGCTTCTGAAAGGGTAAAGTATTTTTCCCGGATGAGAAAATCAATAACCTCTTTCTCGACCGCCGCAAGGCCGCTTTTTTCAAAAGCAGCGCTGTCCTTCGGTTTACCCTCCATCATTTTGGCGGACACCGGAAACAACCGTATCCCGAAGGTAAAATGGAACGTATTGACCAGCGTCTCACGGATGAACTTTTGAGACATTTCACGCTCGCGTTCATTGAGCAGATCAACTTTATTATAGACAAAAAACAGGCGAGGCACCGTCTTGAGCACAGTGTGCAAAAAATCGACCTCTACCTGGGTTATCGGCAAATCAGCGCTGAGCAGGAAAAGTGCGGCGTCACAGGATGCGAGCAGATCCAGCGTGGTTTCCGTGTTGTGTGTATGGGTCGAACCGAAGCCCGGTGTGTCAATGATAACCGTACCATGACCGAGCAGCTGACTCTCGCAGTGTACAATCGCTTCGGTGACACACAACCGGTTTTTCGGATTTTCCTGTTCAGTGACATAGCGGGTCAAATGGTCACAGATTGCCCGGACCTCTCCTGCAACAACCGCATCCTGCTTCCCGTCTGAAAAAGAGATTGTGCATTGATTGACCGTGCCAAAGGAGATGACAGTCGGTACCGAAGTAATCGGCAGCACCGACACAGGCAGGATATCCACACCCAGGAGCGCATTGATAAACGTACTTTTCCCGCGATTAAACTGCCCCAGGACGGCGATACGAAGTCTGCCGCCGGCAAGGCGTTCGCGAAGGCCCCTGATATGACGCGTATAGAGCATATACTCAGGTGTATCGGGAAGCTCCCTGCACAACTGAAGTGCGTTATCAATCAACACATCAATAGAGAGTGGTTCGGTTATTTCCGGCATAGGAGAAAAGCACATTAAGTGTTATACGTTGTTTATTATAAAATAATTTCTTAAAGGCTTAATAGTGGGTATCCGCATATTCCACCCAGCCGCCGGCATGAATCAGCGTTTCATCAAATTTACTAAGTGTAAATTCAATCCGCACCGTTTCCTGCCCCCTGCCGGTAAACGTAAGTCTTTTTTCGTCAACATTCACCTCGCAGATAATTTCTTCGCCGTTGCCATAAAAAAAGAGTCCGTCGATGCTCTCTTTTGGAAGCTCCACCGCCATCATGCCGCAATTAAACATATTCTGCCGGAAAATGCGGGCAAAGTTCTCAGCGATTACAAGGGTAATGTCGTTTACTTCAAGCGCCCAGGGTGCATGTTCCCGCGACGAGCCGCACCCGAAATTGGCGCGGGTGACAATTACCCTTGCCCGTGCCGTTCGTTCACTTTTCGGTTCAAAACCCTCAACCTTCAAATCCTCAAGAAGAAAAGGCTTCAGAGCTTCTTTGGTAACTTCAGTCAGATACCGTGCCGGTAATATCTCATCGGTATTTATATCCGACCTGTCAAGAAACAGTACCGGTCCGCCGAATGTTTTCATGATGTATTCCTTTGGTAAATTTAGTTCCTGTTCATCTATAACGTCGCTTCTAAAGGGACGTTACCACATACCTGCCGACTATCATAAACCTTTGCTTTTATCTGCTACTAATCGCAGTTCTCCGCCTGCTTCTGTAATGCCCTCGGATCAGTCAACCGACCGGTGATTCCGCTTGCAGCGGCGCTGGCCGGACTCATCAGGTGGACCATGCCGCCCTTCCCCATGCGTCCGTGAAAATTACGATTCGTAGTTGACGCACACACTTCACCTTCAGCAAGCACTCCGTTTGACATACCAAGGCACGCACCGCAGGTGGGATTAGTGATACAATACCCTGCATCCATGAACACGTCAAGGAGACGCTCCTTCATTGCCTGCCGGTATATTTCAGGCGTGGCGGGACTGACAATACCCCGGACGCCGGGAGCCAATACGGTTCCCTTAATTATTTCCGCTGCAATACGTAAATCCGAAAGCCGTCCGTTGGTACAGCTGCCGATATATACCTGATCTATCATATGATCACCAAGTGCTTTCAATTTACGCACCTGATCCGGTTTATAGCCGACCGTTGCCACCGGTTCCATTTCAGACACATCAACAGTCAGTACCTGCTCGTATACTGCGGTATTATCGGAGTGCCATGCGGTAAACTCCTCCAGCGCCTTCTCCCGATCCCACTTATATTCTTCATTGATAAAGGGCCATAGATACTCCAGTGTTGTCTCATCAGGCATGCACACCCCTGAGGTGCCACCCGCTTCAATAGCCATGTTACACACGGTCATCCGCTCTTCCATGGTCATGGCATCAATAACCGGTCCGTGGAACTCTATTACCCGATCAGTTGCCCCGTTAACGGTCAGCCGTCTGATTACCTCCAGTATCACATCCTTGGCATATACCCGCTCCGGCAACGTCCCCGTGACATCGACACGAATTGTTTTCGGTTCACGGAAAGCGCATACGCCCTTAAGAATCCCGACCTCAAGATCGGTCGTACCGACACCTGCGGCAAAAGCCCCAAATGCGCCGTGGGTACAAGTGTGACTGTCCCCCATAATAACCGTATAGCCCGGCCGGACAAATCCCTTTTCCGGAAAAAGTGCATGGCAGACACCATTACTTCCAATGTCGAAAAAGTCCCGTATCTCATGCCTGTGTGCCCAATCACGCATAATTTTAGCCTGGGTTGCACTCTTGCTGTCCTTCGACGGGGTTACATGATCAATAACGGCCTTTATTTTTGAGGGATCAAAGACGCGATCTTTTCCCCGCAACTGCAGATCGGTTATGGCAACCGGTGTCGTAATTTCGTGGCACATAACCACATCAAGCGACAATACCTTTGTTCCGGGAAAGGGCTCATCTTTTAGATGTGCCTCGAATATCTTCTCTGTAATAGTCTTCCCCATACCACCAGCTCCTTATCAGGTAAGGTTATTGAATCTCAAGATAATCTTTATGCGGCGGAAGTGCATTCCATACTGCTTTAAAAGGTACTGCACCGGTATTCTCCAGGCTGTGCGGCAGCGAAGCATTAAAAACAACACTATCACCACACTTTAAAATATATTCCATGCCGTTCACCACGAGTAATGCAGAACCGGCAAGCACATACCCCATCTCAGTCCCCTCATGACCATGCTCGGACAAGCCGATTTTCTGGTGCGGTGCAACTTCGAGAAGAAGCATTTCCGCGGGAAACGCCATATCCATATTCACCACCAGCTGCTCATAACGTACCCCGCGCTCAGTATTCTTCAACCGCTCCCCTCTTCTATGAATCCGAACCTGCTGCTTATCCGATATGCTTCTGAAAAGATGGGCAATATCCATACCGAGCGCATCACAAACGGCACAAAGGGTATCTATCGACGGAGCGACTGCCGAGCGCTCTATCTGACTCAACATACTCGTGGAAATACAGGCTCTTTTCGCGACTTCAAACTGATGCAATCCTGTTTTTTCGCGATATGCCTTTAAAATCACCCCGATTTTCTTATGCGGCTTATTAAGCATTACTGTATTCATTACAGTAATAATAAATTGTTTTTTTCTTCTTTTCAAGTATTTTATAAAAAAAACGTTTCTCAACAAGGTATTTTATTATGCGATGTATGTATCCATATGATTATAACCTGTCAGGAAAGTAACATGTCTGAATGGAAATGCACCGGAAAGCAAATCAATACTAAACAGGAGAAAAAAGCGGCCGCTATGAGAGGGCTGCTCGAGGCCCCTGTCAGTATTGATGAAATCGGCAGTCTGAAGGATCTGACTGAAACGCGTGAGATTGAGATTGCCGGCGGTGATCTTGCCGCGCATGTTCGCAGTTATGCGGACACGTTGTCGGGCCGGAGGGCTCATTCCTATTTTCATGATATTATTTTCGCTCTGGTTCAGATACGGTTACCGGAGGAGGTGGCGAAAAAGGACTGGCATGAAATTCTAAAGCATAAATACATGATAAGCGAGAAGCTGGGGCGGAATGTGGGGATACATGTTGCGACACTTGACTATTATACCAACATTAAGCGGTATGTCCGCCACCCGAAAATTCTTGACGCACGGGAATATGTCGATACGGCAAGTCATGCTATTTCGGATGAACTCACCCGGGCCTACAACCGGCGGTTCTTTGACGGCGAGCTCAGCAGGTTATTTAACTACTGTGATGCCTTTGAACGGACATTTTCACTGCTTATGATGGATCTGGACTATTTTAAGTCGTACAACGACATCAACGGGCATATCAAAGGGGATATCGCGCTTATTGAATCGGTTCGAATCTTTCACGCAATCAGCGGTCCTCAGGCGCGTGTCTGTCGCTACGGTGGTGAGGAGTTTGCCGTTCTTTTTCCCAATTATACCCTGCATGAGGCGGCAAAGACGGCAGAAAATATCCGGCGGGCAATTTATGAATATCGTTATGTCAATGAGCAGGCAATACCCGCCAAGCGCCTTACCATCTCCTGCGGCGTCACCGAGTTCAGCAAAGCCTTTGAGAATGAAAAGGCGCTGCTTGATGCTGCGGATAAAGCCCTTTATGCCGCAAAAAATAAAGGACGAAACCGGGTAGAGGTTTTTAAACCACAGGAGTAATATGAAACGACAACAGATTACGGGAAGATCACAACTGGTGGGTATTATCGGCAATCCGGTAGGCCACTCTATGTCGCCGTATATACACAACCACCTGTTCCGCACACTCGATTTGCCCTTTGTCTACATTCCGCTGGAGGTCCGGAAAGAAGGGCTGCCGGCTCTGGTTGAATCCCTCCGGAATCTGAACTGTGCCGGAGCCAATGTCACAGTTCCCTACAAACAGGATATTGCGCCGTTGTGTGATGCACTTTCCGGGTTATCACAACTGACCGGTACGGTGAACACCCTCTACCGGGATAACGGTAAACTCATCGGCACAACCACGGACGCCGAGGGCTTTTTCAAAACACTGGAGCGCCTGCAGTATAACAGCAGCAAAGACAACATTGTGATTCTGGGCAATGGCGGTACGGCCCGGACAATCAGTATTGCACTGGCCCACGAAAAACGGCCCAAATCACTGACTATAATCGGCAGGAATCAGAGCCGTATCGATACCCTTGCAGCTGAGATTACCGGAAAAACCGGTTTTCCGGTTGCTACTGCGCTGTTTAACACAGACACTGCCGCCGCCCGGTTGAAAGACTGTTCGCTTCTTGTCAACTGCACCTCGGTCGGTCTTGTCCCCGACACCGCGGCTTCTCCGCTGCCGCCGGAGGCGTTTCATAAGGACATGCTTGTTTTTGATGTAATCTATACCCCGCTGGAAACGCAATTTCTCTCTCATGCGAAGCAGGCAGGCTGCAGAACTCAGAACGGCCTGCTCATGCTTGTATACCAGGGACTGGCCTCTTTTCACTACTGGACCGGTGTTGCGGCAGGTATAGAGCTGCTGGATATGGATGAACTGCAGTCGTTATTGAGGGAAAACTATCAGGCCTGAATTGAATGACGGATTTTAACCTGTGGTACTATTTCCTTACCTCCGGCCACCAATCGATCCCCTACGGTTAGAATGTTAAAGCCACCCCGAGTTCAACGGTACCGTCGCCGTGAATGGAGCCGTAGAGTTTTCTGTCAAGGTATGCCTTGTGTCTCTTTTTCTGCCGGTATCCGACAACCAGGAAGGGTATGGAGCCCAGTTCCAGTATCAATCCGGTCCACGCACAGATACGGGCATACTTCCGCAGTTTCGGATCTTTCTCCACCGTGCCCGTATCGGGATCGTCGGGCTCGCCCATAGCGGGTCGGTTATTATACCCGGCAAGAAACGACGCGCCGCATCCCAGAGAAACAATACCGGCTGCAACACAGGAATATCCCGAGATCAGAAATGGCTTGCCTTCAGGATGTATAGTCACTTCCGTATCCTCTGCCTCGGCAGTCTGCTCGTAAGAGACCGTATCGATCGACGGTGTTTCTGTGGTAACATTATCTGCGCCATGGGACAGTACCACACATATAACAATACCGGTGATAATTTTTTTCATGGGACATCCTTTGGGTAAAAGAGTACGAATCAGATCGATTTTCATTGTCAAGCAGCCAATACCAATAAAACAGTTCGGCTCAATTAAACCCGGTATCGAATAATTCGATATGATACCTCATTGGTTTTCAGCGGTTTTTTTTATTGCATCATACAAGCACCGTACGGTTTCACACAGCAGGTTTTCCGGGATAATCAAGGGCGGCATGATATACACTACTCTTCCCAGCGGTCTGACCAGGATACTGTTTGCGAGCAGTTCCCGTTTAATCGCTTCAGGGTGCGTGCGGCCGGCATAGTTGGGTTGTAAGGATTGTTCATGCAATTCTACTGCGGCGATCATACCCAGGCAGCGGACATTGTCGACACAGTCCAGAGCGGCAAAACGGGCCATCTCCCGGGCAAGGACAGCGCCTTTTTCCTGCGCCTGCGCAACGATTGATTCCCTCTCGTAAATATCAAGAACCGTAACGCCGACGGCGGATGCAATGGGGTTGCCCGCGAAGGTGTGACCGTGATAGAAGGTGTTATCCTCCGGGTAGTCGGTAAAAGCGTCATACACCCGTTTTTTTACCACCGTTGCGCTGATCGGCAGATACCCGCCGGACATGCCTTTGCCGCAACAGACGATATCCGGATCGATACCGGCATGTTCAAAGGCGAACATTTTACCGGTCCGACCGTAGCCCATGGCGATTTCATCACTGATGAGAAGCACGTCATGCTCCCTGCACAGGTTGCCGAGTGCGGCGAGATATTTCGAAGTATATATGCGCATGCCCGAGGCACCCTGGCACAGCGGTTCAACGATGACCGCAGCAAGTTCCTCCGCGTGTGCATTAAAGATACTCTGCATTGAAGCGAAACATTCCAGATTACAGGTCTCTTCGGTTTTCCCCCAGCCACATGCTTTACAGCAGGGCGATTCCGCCTGAAATGAGGGCGAAACCACACCGGCGAACTGTTTATGAAACGATTCCACGAATCCCACCGAGACTGCACCGAGGGTATCACCGTGGTAATCATTGACCAGGGAGACAAATTTAGATCGTTCGGGCTTTCCGACGGCATACCAGTACTGCACCGCCACTTTCAACGCAGCTTCAACGGCGCTGGCGCCGTCACCGGCAAAGAGCACGCGGCGGTCCGATGTCGGAAACAGGTTAACCAGCCGGGCTGCCAGCTCAATTGCGTACGGGTGTGTGAGGTTCCCGAGAATACTGTGCTGCAGAACAGCAGCCTGCCGTTTAATACTATCAACCAGCTCCGGGTGACTGTGGCCGAGGTTACAGCACCACCATGATGATATACCGTCAAGGAAGCGGTTTCCTTCGATATCGTAAAGATACAGGCCTTCGCCCCGCTCAATAATCGGAAACGAAGCCTCCGTCATACTGGAGTGTTTTGTATAGGGATGCCAAAGCGATGCGGCATCCATCTTCCGCAGCTGTTCGCCGGTATATTTTGCCATAAGGTATTACTCCCCCCACAGGATTTTTACATTCGGGAAATTTTCCTCAGCAATCTGCCTGAAACGGGCAGATGCATGTCGTAGTGAATCCATATCCGCGATATGGGGCAGTGTCCCCAATATAGTTACGTTCCCCAGGCGGGCAACAGTCTTTTTATTATCTTCTTCAATATAATCACCTGCAGCCGGCTCTGTTTCGCAGAAGGCGACTCCCGTCACTGCAATGTTCTGTCGACGCAGCTCGCGCAGTGACAGCAGCGTATGATTGAGTGTTCCCAGTCCGGGTCTTGCCACCAGTATAACAGGAAGATTCAGCATCTTTATAAGGTCAATCATCATAATCTTGGCATTTACCGGTACAAGGAGACCGCCCGCACCTTCGACAATGATCATCTCATGTCGTTCTGCAAGCCGGTGATAACTTTCAACTATCGGGCCCGTTTCAATTTCTCTTCCCGCCCGCTCTGCTGCAAGGTGGGGAGAACAGGGCAACTCGAGCGTGCATGGACACATCAGGTGCGACTCTTCCGGTGATGCTTCAATACCGTTTATGTCAAGGATAAATATCAGATCCGGTGCATACAGGTCACCGTTGCGGGACTCACATCCGGATTGTACCGGTTTCATAGGTACCGCATCAATACCCCGGGCGCGTGCCAGAGAAATGAGTGCCGCGGTCACAACCGTTTTACCGACTGCCGTATCGGTACCGGTAACAAAAAAACTTTTCATTCGGTTACTCCCTTTTCTGTGCCAGAATAAATTTAACTTCATAGGTGGCAAAAACGTTATTGTCGCTATTTCTATACTGCTTGTTATAGTAAGAAATAAGCCTACGCAGCTCGGTACGACTCAGGAGTGAGTCGGTTGTTGCCGACTCCCCTCCGGTCACTCCCTGTCCGTGAATGCCGTTGAAAAAGTCCTCTGCCGATTGAAAGTTTACCCTGACGGTTTTATCAATATCACGTTTAACGGCAAAGTGATTTTTGTACAGTGCATCGAGTATCGCCTCTGCTGACGGTAATGCCACCCGTTTTTCTTTCCGGGGTGCGACAATACGTCGTGCATTGTAAAGTTCCCTGAATGTTCCCGCAACCATACAACTGAAAATGCATTGTCCCTGCGGTCGCAGCAGGGTATTTATTTTACGGAAGGTGTTCTCTACCGGTTGAATCCAGTGCAGTGACGAGCTGCTGAAGAGGAGATCAAAAAAGGAATGGCAGGTCACATCCCTGACATCGGCGACAAGCCATTTTATTGCTCTCTTTCGGGAAAGTTTCTTTTTTGCACGGGCGATCATTTCCGATGAAATATCAACAGCATACAGGTCGGCATCGGGAAAATGGTCGCATATCCATTTTGTCAATATACCGGTACCGCATCCAATCTCGAGGATACCTGCCGGTGCGGGAACTTTTTCAGCAAACTGCATGAGCTGCTCGGCAACGGCTTCCTGGACTGCTGCATAGTTGTCATAGGTGGCGGCAGAGGCGGAAAACCTGGCGGCAACCGACTGTTTACGTTTCATCTGAGGCTGTTCCTTTAGCAATAAACTCAAAAATCATCTGTCCTACCCGTTCAGGAGTATCTATACAGAAAGAATGACCGGCATTACGGAAACTATGCAGGGTACTCTGCGGCAACCGTGCATGGAGGAATCGGGCTGCCGCCTGTGGAATGATCCTGTCCTGTTCGCCGTGTATCACAAGCACCGGTACCGCAATATCTTTCAGGTGTTGCCGCAGGTCGGTTTCCTGCAGACAGGTCAATCCATCACGCAGCGTTTTTGTTCCAAAGGAGAGTGCGGTTTTTATTCTTTCGTCAACAACTGCAGCATCAGGTGTGGCAGGACTCGCCGCATCATGAAAAAAAAGCGACAGGGTTTTCTCCGGATTTTTTAGCAGTCCCGCTTTCATGGCCCGGATATTTTTTTCCGGTATGCCGTTATGATAATCAGGTGCGGAACAAAATTTTGCGGTGCCGTTTATAATAACCAACTTATGAACCGGCAGCGCGAAAAGAGAAACCGCTTCAAGTGCAATAACGGCACCCATTGACCAGGCAATAATCGAGCATGGTCCCCCCTGCCGGTTGATCTGTCTGCTCAGGGATCGGGCATAGGCAGACGCCGGCGGCGAATCCGAAGCATGGTTGATATCTTCTTTTAACAGATGTGCCGGAGACAGACAGTGGGTTTCAAACGAGGCGGGCAGGTATGCTGCAAGGCCATTGAGGACTTTACCGTCATAGGCCCATCCTGCAATACAGAAGAGTCGATCCGGCATCAGAGCACTCCTTCTTCCTCAGCGCTCCGAATAATAAGGGCGGCAGCATGTTGCAGCATCTCCCGTGAATGGCCGAGTGTTATTGACAGGCGCAATCGTGCCGTACCGCGGGGAACCGTAGGTGGACGAATTGCAACGGCGAGAAGGCCCTGCTCTTTCAATCGCTGTGACAGGGCAAGTGTTTTTTCCGAGTCACCGATAATAACCGGTACTATCTGACTCGATGATTTTCCGGTATTCAGTCCTGCATCATTAAGCAGAGAACGGAAAAAGGAAGCATTTTCCAGGAGCCGTGTACCCATTGACGAGTCTGACTCCAGAACGGTGAATGCACCATTTATAGCGCCGATGACCGCAGGCGGCAGTGCAGTTGTATAGATAAACGAGCGTGCTTTATTTATCAGCAGTGCGCGCATCTCATCGGAACAGGTAACAAATCCGCCATAGCTTGCCAATGCTTTACTGAACGTACCCATGGAAACATTCACCAATGATTCCAGTTTATACTGGCATACCAGTCCCCTGCCGCCGGGGCCGAACACCCCTGTCGCGTGTGCTTCGTCAATCATTACCATGGCACTGTATTGTACCGCCAGCGCTGTAATGTCACTGAGCGGGGCACAATCGCCGTCCATGCTGAAAACCGATTCGGTAACGATAAGTTTTTTTCCGGAAGAGGGACACCGGTCAAGAAGTGTCTGCAAATGATCGGGATCGTTATGGTTGAAACGGTTTATGTGCGCCCCGCAGAACCGTATTGCATCGATAATACTCGCGTGAGAAAGTCTGTCGGCAAAAACGTAATCCCCTTTACCGACACAGACCGATATCACCCCGAGATTCGTTAAAAAACCGCTGCCGAAAATGAGCGCCGTGGGATACTCTTTGAACCGGGCGATACGTTTCTCAAGTTCTTCGTGGCAGGAGAAGGTTCCTGTCACCAGACGCGAGGCACCGGCGCCGGTACCGGTTGTGCGAAGGAAATCCTCCGCAGTTTTTATTACCACTTCGTTGTCGATAAGATCGAGGTAATTATTTGAAGAGAAATTAATAAGGCGTTGTTGACCGGTATCGATTATCGCACCGTTTTTTTTATATGATGTGAGGTGACGCATATGGTGCTGTGCCGAAAGTTCCTGCAGTATATTCTTAATCCATGTTTCGTTTTTCATAATGATTGGTTATTTCTATATACCTTTGTACAGAATACAAAATCCCTTATTACTGTTTTACCGGTTATAAACCATACTCTATCTCAAGATCCTTCAGCATCTGAAGGTCATCATTTACATCCCTTCCCGCAACAGTCAATAAAGGCCCGATCATCATACCGGTAGCGCCGGCATAAAAAATCATTGACTGCAGATCCCGCAGGTGCACCCGTCCCGCACATACTTTAAGCTCCGCCTCCGGATTCATCAGGCGAAACATCATAATAGACCTTATAATATCCAGCGGTTTCATTACCTCCCGCCGTTCAAGACGTGTTCCTTCAACGGGAATCAGAAAATTCAGCGGAATTGAATCGACCTGTTCGCGATGAAGTGCGGCGGCCAGCTCTATCCGCTGCTCCGGTGATTCTCCCAGTCCCAGAATACCGCCGCTGCAGATCTCCAGGCCAACCTCTTTCACCCGGCGTATCATCTCAATCCGGTCGCGGTACGCATGGGTTGAACAGACAGCGGGGAAAAAGCTTTCAGCCGTTTCCACATTATGATGAAACCGTTTCAGTCCCGCATTTTTCAGGGTATAAAGCTGTTGTTTGTCCAATCCTCCCAGAGAAACACACCAGTGCACGGTATCGGAATCGGTGGATGAAAGAATCTCTGCAACGGTATCAACACCGGTTCTGTCAAGAATACCACCGCTGGTAACCACGCCAAAATGGTCGACCGGCAGTTTTTCCGCTTTTTTGAAGGCTTCTTTAATCACGGCAGGCGGAAGCATATCATAGGTTTCGGCTTTTGTCGAATGGCGCGCCGATTGGGCGCAGAATGCACAATCCTGCTCACAGGAACCGCTCTTTGCATTTATAATGGAGCAGAGATGTACGGCGCTCCCGAAACAGCGTAGCCGGAGGGTATTGGTGCAGGTAAGAATCTCCGGCATTTCCTGCGGTTTTGCCGTTAGAACGGCCATGGCAAGTTCTTCCGAGACAGGTTCTCCGGATTGCGATATCCTGGACAGTTCACGTAACGTTGTTGTATTCATACGGCGACACTCCTGATCAGGAAGGAAAGATATATTGAAATATACTATCAGACAGCAACAACCCAGAGTATAGGCCAGAAATCTGAGTTCGCACAAAAATAGGTGTCGTATTATACTAAAATCAAGGTATGGGAAAAACAAACGTGTGTGGAGTATCTAGGGTTTCAGGGATTTCATTTTTTCAATAATGGAGTCACCCAGCATGGATTTCTTGGTAATGTGGTGTTCTATCTCTTTCACAAAGCTGTTTTCCTCGAATTTTCCCCGTACTGCTTCAAAATCCTTTTCCATCTCTTTCTTATTGCCGTCAAGGCCGAAGCCAATCTGTGCACTGATGCTGAACTCTTTTTTCGCATCCTCAATGAGCATTTTGTCCAGTTTTACAACGGCATTTTTCCATTGCCTGGTCAGCCTGATAATATCTTTTGCGGTAATTTTCTCAACAGGCTTGCCGATTCGCTCCCGGATTTTATCCGCAGCCCATGTCCAGCCGTATTTCTGGTAATTAACATGAATTGTCTTTAATCGATCGTGTATCTCCTGCAGGGAGACGAGGGAGCTGTTTTCAATATCATCGAGCAACTGATGGACTACCTCTTCGGGAGCGAACATGCCGGCGAGATCGACCCAGGTACCCGTGCCCATGGAAACGGAGGGAGCGAGTTTTTTTCTGACGTCATCAATAGTAGCGAATTTCCTGTTTTTCAATCTGTTAAGGAGGGTATTCCCCAAAAACTTTATTATGCCCATTTCATAGTATTCGATACCCTTTTTTAATGAATGCTGTCGTATCCGCACCCCGTTATAGGAATAGTAATCGGAGGTTGGACCTGAGGTTTTTTCAAGATGGCGTAAAATACTGCATCCGTTTATCATCCGCTGAATGGTATAGGGACTGAGGAGGTTGAAATTTATCAGGTCCAGCTTGTTTGAATCTTTCCGTCTGTCGCGGGTGGGCCATTTTCTGGCGTCGCGGATCGTACCGACACTCCGCAGGTTTACTCCCGGCACCAGGATACTTTCATCCTCATGCTCGATAAGATATGAGTAGGGCAGATCCGAGGTGTCTGAATTCCGGTAATGGCGTCCCATAATCAGGGTAAAGGGGCCGACACGGGCGGGCCAGAGCACATAGGAATCACTGGTCGTTTTTGATCCGCGCTCGATAACACCCTGATGCACCGGGCCCAGTTTATACATGTGGTTACTCTGATTGGAGCCGCTGCCGGCGTTTATAAATGAGACCAGATTGGATATAAGAAGAGTGCCTTTATGGAATGTCACGGTATAGGGGCCGGCAAAAATAGACCACGCTTCACCATGATAACCGTCGCAATTGGCAAAGAAGACCGAATTCTCCGCCGAATACTGTTTTGAAAGGATACACCCCTGTCCTACAAAGCATTTGGAAAGTATTGTACCGTCGGTAATGGTAGCGCCCGAGGCAACAATAAAACCGGATGCAATAACACCGGTGCCGATATAGACAGGATGTTCACGGCAACTGTTTATTGTGCCGTTATCCAGTTTGTTGATACCCTCCAGACAGGCATAAGGACCGATTTTACAGTTTTTAATTATCCGGCAATTGATAATTCGCGCTTTTTTCGCAACATGTCCGCGGTTGGCAGTAACAGATTTGGTATATGCGTCAATCAGAGCATTCAATTTCTCAATCACCGCACTGCGATGACGGTAAACCGCTGCTATATAGGCAATCTGTGCGGAAAGAAAATCATAGATGGGAATCTCTCTTCCGCCGGACTCTATGAGCACCGCCGCCTTGGTCCCGTTGCCGAAAGAGCTTTTTCCGTTCACTGCCAGAATATCTATATTCTCTAATATGACATCATTCTCAATATCATAGTTGGCAATATGGTTACTGATTTTATTGATGTAAACGTTATCTCCGATACTGCAATTGTGGATTGTCGCATTATATATTCCTGTCCGTTTGGTAATACCGCCGAAAAATGAGACCTCTTTATCAAACGCCCCCAGGGTGACGGTACCTGAAAAACGGGTATCGCTAATTCGCTGCGGATTAAAATTTTCTGCAACGGTTACCTGAGTCCAGTCATTGCACTCGCATCCTTGTGATTCCAGGGTTTTTATTTCTTTGGGTGATAAGGGGCGATACTTTTTTGCCATAGCATCTCCTGTATAAGTAACTCGGTAATATACTTGTTTCAATATACTATTTATCATCCATTTCGTCCCGGTAAAAGTATTATTACGCGAAGGGTTCAGTCCTGATAATCTCCAGAAACTTTTGATTTGCAGAATGGGTTGACGGCATAATGCGGATGACATTTTTCAATCCAAAGGAGTTACAGTCTCTGATGGCTATATGTTTCTTAAGCATGGCAAGGCGAAGGGACGCCGAATTTGTGACTCCCATCAGGAAGAATGGACAACGTCCGTTGACACACCGGAAACCATCTTTAACCAGCTCGGTATACAACCATTTTTTTTCTTCATGAATTTGACGCCATTGATTCTCAAAATGGGTGCGCAAAGTAAAAAAGGCCGGTACCAGACGCTGCGCAATCACATTGACGCCCCATGGAAGCAGATTGTTTTTAATTCTACGGATAACTTTCCCGGATGAAACAGCATAGGCAACTCTGAGCCCTCCGGCACCATAGGGTTTTGTCAATGATTTTAAAATAAGCAGGTTCTTATGGTTTTTCAGAAGCGGCAGTGCTGTATTGCACAGGTCGCCCATTTCCTGATAACTTTCATCGATGCAAACCATGGTATCTTTAAACCGGGTACACAGTCTTTCAAAATTATGGAGTGAGAGATAGTCTCCTGTGGGATTATTGGGATTGCATATCATTATAAGCTTGAATCTCATTTTTGACAATTCATCAATAATACAGTCGAAATCTCTCGGCGACTTTGGGAAACGAACTGACATACACTTTCTCCGGTATCGGGTAAATGCGCGTGCATAGTCTCCATAAGTCGGGCCGAAAAAAACTGCCGATTTATAGAGAAGCGGCAGAATGTAAATAACCTCTGTCATTCCCGCTGTTAGCGCAATCCACTCACGGGGAATGGAGTAATGGTGTTCAATTGCCTCCCGCGCGTCATGGCACTCAGGATCGGGATAGGCCGCAATCCCGTTAGAGGTTATTGCCTGTATCACCTGCTCCGGCAGTGTAAAAGGATTTACTGTTGCACTGAAATCAACAATTTCAGCCGGATTGATTCCCAGGATTCTCAGATCACGGTAAGGAATGCTCCCGTGTTTCTGGACCGGTATTGTGTCCTTGATATACGTTTCCATTGTTTTAACCATATCTCCCGTGAAATTAAGTGTTTTTTTCGGTGACGGTCACCGGCAGGAACACATAGTCAAGCACTCTGACGATAGTGCCCCTGGAAAAATGCACTTTTTGCCTGAACAGCGGCCCGTCATAGACAAAGGAATGATACTCGCCGTTTTCCCCGCAGGCATCGATGCCCAGAGATTCCAGCTCGTCTGCCAGCGCAGCATCAATTATCCGGCCAAGAAACCGTGCCGGCATTTTTTTTGTATTCACGACGACAATGCACGCGGTAAAACCGGCATTGACAAATGCATCAACCAGTCCGCGTCGTGACTCCCGCCACAGCGGCTCGTGCGCTGTAATTCCCGATTCGCTGCAGACACGCTCCACCCATTGCCGATGTTCGTCGAGGTCAATATCGCCGAACACGCTGTCCAGCACTCCTTCATCGCCGAACTGTTTTGCCACTTTCCGAAATTCATTTTCGTAGTGCTCCCATGTGGCGTATGCAACCCGTAACGGCAATCCCATTGCCGCCGCTTGTGCCTGCAGGATCGGTACCGTTAAGCTGTGCGCACGTGAATGCTCTCCTGTTTCGTCTATCATGGTAAAAAGTGCTGCGCAGTGACTGCCTGCACGTATCATGCGGTACAGTGCGAGGCAGGAATCCTTACCACCGCTCCATGAGCAGAAAAAGTTGAAGGTATCGTTACCGGTCATTGCCTTTCCTTCCGACTATGATGCCTATCGGCTTCCCGGTGTATCTGTTCAGTAAAAAGGACGCGGCAGAGACTCATCGGTTGCCACCCTTTGCATACAGTAGAGCAGTTACACCGATCAGCACCGCCAGAACGGTTGATACGTAAAGTATCCTTATGACGCGAATAATATCTCCTGATTCAACAAGTCTACCGGGTATGCCCAGTGGCGGTTTTACCGACAGTATACCGCTATAGGTTGCCTGACCGCCCAGCATGATACCGAGGGCGCCGGCTACCGCCGCTTCCGTATGTGCGGCATTGGGGCTCGTATGTTTATACCGATCCCGTATTGCAATCCGCAGGGATCGCAAGCCGTGTGCACCTGTAAAAAGCGCGGCAAGCGGAATAAGCGCCAGGCCGGTGATTCGTGCGGGAATAAAATTGAGTGCATCGTCAAGCCGTGCTGCACAAGTGCCGAACCTGCGGTAGCGGTCGTTGGTATAGCCTATCATAGAATCCATGGTGCTCACCGCTTTAAACGCCAGAGCCGCGACAGAGCCGCCCAGAAAAAAGTAAAAAACCGGCGACACAATACCGTCGGTGATATTTTCTGCGACGGTCTCCACGGTTGCACGCGCGATTTCCGTCTCATCAAGCGAATCCGTATCGCGCCCGACAATCATTGCCAATGCAGCACGCGCTCCGGGAATATCCTTTTTACGGAGCAGGCGGTAGATCGCCCGGGCTTCACTGCCGAGTGACCGCGCCGAAATGCAATAAAAACCAAGGAGCACTTCAACGGCAACAAGCGCTTTGAAGGAAACCATACGACAGAGCGCACGTATGCCGGCGGCGCAGGAGCAGAACGTAACGAGAACCGTCAGACACAGCAGCAACCCGGTGAAAAACTCTTTACGCGACGAACGATTCCGCGGGTAAAGGAGGCGCTCCAGCAGGCTGATCAACCCGCCAATCCAGCGCACCGGATGCGGCAGCCACCGGGGATCGCCGACGGCTGCATCAAGCAGTACGGCGAGTACAAGGCTATACACCATTATCACCATTCTCCACAATTTTCTGCGTTACCCGCAGTGTCGGAACACTTACCATTGGAGCCGTCCTTTCCGTCTGAAAAGAATGCTCAGAAAGAACGGGCCACCGAACAGTGCCGTGATTATTCCCACGGGTATCTCCGACGGCGGTGTAATCGTCCGCGCAAGTGTATCGCTGACGGTCAGAAATATGCCGCCCGCTAAAAACGAGGCGAGGGCCAGTACCCGGTGCCTGACTCCGTGTAGAATCAGCCTGCAGGTATGCGGAGCCATAATCCCGACAAAGCCGATAGGGCCGCACACGGACACGATTGCCCCGACCGCCATTGCCGTAATGACAATAAACAGATTTCTGCTTTTGTGTACATTTACTCCGCGGGAATGTGCAAGTGAATCGCCGGTTAAAAACTGATCGAGACGGGGTATGATACTCACGGTGATACCGAGATAGATGAACACCGGTACCGCAACAACGGCAAGAAAGGGATAACTCATCCCGTCAACGCCGCCCATAATCCACCGCATAATTTGAAAGGAGTGCCGCAGCGGACTGACATAGTGTACAAACATGATAAGGCCTGAGCATACGGTACCGACAATAACCCCGGCCAGAAGCAATGTGGTTGCGTTACTTTCACGCGACCAGGCAAATACGTAGACCAGTAGGACCGCTCCCACTGCCCCGACAAACGAGCCGGCTGAAATCGCGGAAAAACCCAGTACACTGCCGCCGGCTCCCAGTGCGATACACAGTGCCGCGCCCAAAGAAGCGCCGCCGGATACCCCGAGGGTATAGGAACTTGCAAGCGGGTTACGGAACAGTGCCTGATACACCATACCGGCAACGGCAAGTCCGCCCCCGGCGATAAATGCGGCAAGGGTTCGCGGGATACGGATGAGGAAAAAAATGTAGCGTATATCCTCCCGTGCGGCGATGTCGGTGCAGGAGAGGTACCGGATACCAAAGAACGGGCACAGGACGACAACGACACCGGCCAGCAAGGCCAGAACCAGTATTTTTATCGTATACGATTTTTTTTTCATTAGTCGTTCACCCAGGTACCATACACACGCGTCAATTTACTTTCACTGAAATAGCAACCGAATTCGATACCGTACAGTGTAACGAGAACATCGGGACACAGCTCTTTGAAATCATACGCACTTCCGGCATACTGGACCCGGCCGTTGAGAAGAGCGAGTACATGGGTGCATGATGCGAGAGCGGTATTGATATCGTGGGTAACCATGACAATGGTCAGTTCTCTCTTTTCATGGGCGCTTTCAAGGGAGCGGAAAAAGAGCCGTTCGTGTGCCGGGTCAAGAAAGGTCGTCGGCTCGTCGAGCAGCAGGATAGGCGTATCCTGCGCAAGGGCACCTGCGAGCATGACACGCTGCAGTTCACCGCCGCTCAGCGTTGTCATCATGCGGTTGCAGAGATCCCGGACATCACAGAAATCCAGGGCCTGAGCGACCTTGTTGCGATCCGTTTCACCGGGTATTCCGAACGGTCCCATAGTGGAATACCTCCCGAGCATCACAAAATCATGCACCGTATAGGGAATCACCGCTTCCGGCTTCTGCGGAACATAGGCGATATAGCGTGCCCGTTCGCGCGCCCGCAGTGAAAGAACCGGTCTGCCGCATATCCGCACCGATCCAGACACCGGTCTGAGCAGGGCGGCAATTGTTTTTATCAACGTTGACTTGCCGGTACCGTTTTTGCCGATTATGGCCCAGCGCTCACCTTCTTCGATATGAAGACCGATACCGTCAAGAACCCTGCAACTGTTATAGGCGACACGCAGGTTTTCGATTTCCAGATGCGGTCGTTTCATTACTTACCGCCTCCGATGATACGTTTAAGCTCTGCAAGAAGCTGAAGCAGCCGGGGCCCCGGCACCGTGGCATAATCCGCTGCAATACAGTAGATTCGCTTATTTTCCGCGGCGGGAATCATGGCTACCGATTCCCAGTCTGTAACCAGGGTACTGCAGACATAGTCTCCCATGGCAGGCGCGACATCAATAACAATATCCGGTGCACAGGTTATCAATCCCTCCCGCGACAGCTTGGGATAGTGCGGGAAGGAACAGGTAAACGCATTTATACCGCCAGCCGCAAGAATCAGGTCGTTGTAAAAGGTACCGGCTCCGGCGGCGTATACGTTTTGTACGGTTCCGCCGCCGGGGCTGTCTCTGCCGACACAGATCAGCACTTCCGGACGTTGCCCTTGCACGGTGTCAACCTGCAGGTGTGATTCGAACCGTGTAACAAGGCTGTCGGCCCTCCGCACCGCGCCGCACGCTTTGCCGATTACTGAAAAAGAACTGCAGACGGCAGTGATTGTTCCATAGTCTACGGTCAAGGTACGGATACCGTACCGTTTCAGAAAGGTACGCTGTTTTTCATGCTCTCTCTGAAGCACCACCAGATCGGGTTTGAGAGTAACGATTTTTTCAAGGTTTGCGTCGGTATACCCGCCAATCTCTTCAATCGAATCCGCCTGTGGCGGATAGTGACAGAAGCTTGTCACACCGATAAGCCTGCTGCCGAGTCCAAGCGCAAAAATTGTCTCGGTTATACTGGGTGACAGAGAAATAATCCGCCGGGGAATATGCTTTCGCTCCGGTACCTCTCGGGAGCATGCCGCGAAAAGAACTCCTGCCAATACAAGCCGCAACCTTTGCTTATACACGGTACCTCTCATACCATACTTGTTTCTATTGATGTAAAATATACCGGTGTCTTTATGTAAAGTTGTAGCACAGTCACCGTATCGGTCAGCGTACCACAACCAGTCCTGCCGGCGGCAGTGTATTACCCGTCTTGAGAGGGCCGGCGGTCAGCACATTATTTTCATATATTTTCACGCCAACGTTAAGCGAGTCCCGTTCTCCCACATAGAGTTTCTGATCGAGCTCATCGTAGTAAATACCGCCAAAGGCGTCTGTAATGCCGGGGAGTGTTGCCACAACGGCGCCGGTGGCGGCGTCTATCTCTACAACCGATACTTTCTTCCAACCAATGTAATTCTGCACATAGAAACGGTTTCCTGATTTATGTACAATCTGATTTGGATTGCCGCCGAGTAACGTCTCATCTATGATTGTGGTAACGGTTTTTGTAGCGAGATCGATTTTTTCCACGGCACCGTCACCGGTTACAAAAGTATTTCCGGGATTGGTTACATACAGTGCCCCGTTGTAATACGCCATATCGTAGCCGTTTTTATACCGGCAGGCGACGGTATCGGCCGCGGCTATGACATCGGTAACGGTGTTGATTGTCAGGATAAGGGTTGGCGCCCCGGGATTCCAGCCGTCGCGACGCTGCAGCATAACATACAGGCTGGTTCCCACCAGTGCCATCTGATTTGCATAGGGACTGGTATTACTGTCCGGATTGAAGGTATAGGCCGAGATATCGACGGTACCGGTTGTGGCGCCGGTAACCGGGTTAATAATGGAAATATACGGCACATTCTGGTTGGCCACGTACGCCTTGGTTTCACCGATACACTCAATATCCTGCGGGTTATAGTTATCGCCGAGATGCGTCTGGTACAGGACGCCCGACTCATCCGTTTTCGCCGGATCGAACTTCAGCACATTGTCGGCGCCGTATCTTTCAAGTATGTAAAGATAGCCGCCGTACGCTCTGACTGCGGCATCACTGTGGATCGACAGGTTATTCGAACCGACGGTATTATCCTCAACATCGATCCATTCGATTAAACCGGATTGATAGTCCGATTCGACAACGAACAGTTTTACCCCTTCCGTGTCGTCAGTGTTGCCTGGCATCGTACACCCCGTTAATAATGCCAACAGTAAATAGACCGGCAGGTTAATGATGAGAGAATCTTTTCTGCGCATACCTGTCTCCTTTCCTTCAGGTTAAAGATTAAACGATGCGGCGAGTGTAATGATAGATTTCGCTCCATTAGAATGAATAGGTGAACGATACGCACCACTCTCTCCCGGGATAGAGAATCCATGAGTACCCGGCGTCAAGTGATTCGCCCATTTCTTCATAGTGCATAATAAAATCGCCGATATTCCTGATTGACCCTGCCATCTCCAGCCGTTCCCTGAAACGCCATCGTATCAGCGCGTTATGGAACCAGATACCCGGGCTTTCTTCCGGTACGCGGTTCATGGATGTGTTGCCGGGATCGCGGAAAAAGTATGAGCGGAAATCGGCCCAGTACTGCATCTCAAGACCCTTGAAGGGGGTTACACTCAGTTTGCCGAGTATTGAAAACGCCGGTTCATTGGGCAGTCTGTTTCCGAACCAGTTGTTTATCCGGGAGCGGTTCTCCGCATGCTGTATGGTCCCATGGATTTCCGCGGTAACGATTTTCAGGAAACGATACGCCAGGTTTGTTTCAATACCATAAATGAGTGATCCGCCGAGGTTTGCCGGTTTGGTCATATAGCCGTCGGAAATCATGACAATGGCATTCTTGTTAACGGTGCGAAATCCAATGCTTTCCCAAAAAAAATCACGCAGATTCACTTTAAAGCCGCATTCTGCAATCAACCCCGTTTCATCACGAAGGGCGGGATTCGGCAATACGCCACCTTTGGCGCCGTAACGCTCCCGCAGTGTCGGGGGTTTATTGTATCTGGCTGCGTTTACAAATAAAAGCACCGGATCAACGGGCCGGCAATGGAGCCCGCCGAACAGTGACCAGTCGACGGTTATCGTATCGGACCGCGTAACCGTTTTTCCGGTATAGCCGTCCGTGCCGCCGTCGGTTTCACATCGGATCACCGTTACACAGCCGCCCCCTTTTGCGCCAAAAGGGCCGATTTTCCCGTCAACCTCCGTAGAAAAGGTACCGGTCTGTTCTTCACTGCGCCAGTCACCGTGAGGGAACCCGGTGACTTCAGTAACCGGATCGAAATAGTCATGACACGCCCGTACCGCCGCAGTTACCATAAGGTTCCGCACAGGAATCCACTCACCGACGCACCCGCCGAAAATGATCCACTCCCTGAATGCAAGCTCACCCCACGCATTCTCTTTTGCGGTGAGCGTCCCATGAGAATGGCCAAAGCTGCTGTCAAGACTGGTCCAGAAGGTACGTCCGTTACGGTAGTAGGCTCCCAGCTCCGGGGTGAATGTCACGGGAGAATGTAATTCGGACCGGGGCAATAACCGGACAATACCGTCAACTTTCCTCTCGTCATATCGGGCAGTGCGGTTTGTATGGCCTTCTCCTGCCGGAATACCGGAGGTTATTGCCGTATAGGCTATCCCTGATGCAATTTTCCGTTTCCCGCGTAATAAAAAGGAAGGATTAACACGTGCTTCATACGCCCGATACTGATGATTATTAATTGTTCGCACTTCATCATCCGCAGTATTATAGGGCGTATTATTCCGATCAAGATAGGAAAAATTGTTGTTGCTCCGGGTATAATCAGCGGAACCGTATATAGACACCCTATTGGCCCGGGAATGATATACCGAGATATCGTGAGTCATATAGCCGTAGGCGCCAATTGAGGAAGAAAGGTCGGCGGGCCCCTGCTTTGTTCTCATTTTGCTTTTCAGGTTGATAACCCCGCCGATGCTGTTGCCGCCGAAACGGCTTGGTACTATTCCTTTATATATCTCAATCTCACCGATACGGTTGGGGTTGATTTTTCCCAGATCGACCACATCACCGGCAGCGGAATTAAGGGGAATACCGTCCAGTAACACCAGCACTTTGCTTCCCTGAATACCGCGGACGGAAATTGTCTGAAAGCTCCCGGTGCCGCCGTAACGCCGGGTTTGCACGCCGGTCTGCTCGGCGATTACATCGGCAATACTTTTTTTCGTTCCGGCCCACTCTTCGGCACGGATGACAGCATAGGATTGCGTATGCTCGAGCAGGGTCTGTTTTCGCGACGATCGCACAACCATCGGGTCCAACGCAACAATACCGGAATCGGAAGCTTTTTTTTCTTCCTTTTCAGCAGCAAGTGTGGTGTCAACGCCGATCTCCCGATGCATTTTTCGTGCCGGCGCCGGCGTTTTTGTCTCCGGCACCCTTAACGCAGGCGGCGCCTCAGGGTTATCCTGACAATACATAAGCGTATGCCAAAAAAACACACCTGAGAAAACAAGGATACAACTACGTTTATTCACCGGAATTCCTTCTCATGACCTCGCTCCGTGAAGGTCTGAGTTAAAGAAAACATCTACAGGCAGGTCTCCTGGCTTTCCCGAACTGTCAGCCTTCCCATCCCGCAAGGCGGAACAGTGGCTTGATTGACAGTTTCCGGTCTTTGACCGGTATCGGGATTACAGTGGCAGGTCCGCTCCGGAATTGCACCGGATTCCCTGGCGCCTGTAATGTGATTTATGCGTCGATAAAATACTTTTATCAGACGGGATAGTCAAGGTAAAATTCAGATTGTGCGATCGTTGGTATATGTTTGTTTTTTAACCTCACCTCCGGGCATTCTTGAGCATTCGCTCATACTCCTCCCCTGCCAGAGAGGGGTGAAAGAAGGTATGCAGTCGCTCCATGTACTGAATCAAAAACCTATCTGACAGGTATGTTTTTATCACTGCGTTTTTTTAATATCCTCTTCTCTCTGACAGGAGAGGGACAGGGGAGGGGTGAGGTCATACTATTTCATGTCGGCAAGAATCGCTCATTTCAGGCAAAAAAAGATTTCAATTTAACTACCGCATACAACAATATTTCCAGTATGTCAGAGAAACTCTTGTAAGGAATCACCGGACACTGAATAGAAAAATTCATCCATCATTACCGTAATCTTATTATTTTATACTGTTACTGATGCAATTGCAGTACAATAATCGTCATCCCGGTGACCCGTGGAGCACAATCTTTGAGCTGGAGTACCGTATTCATATATAAACACCTCACAGAATAAATCCAAAAAGGACCTGTCAGATGAAAACGAGAGTCGTAGCTGTAGCGGCTATTCTTGCAACACTCTTTTTATTTACGTCAGTTATCCCCGATGATTTCTTTTCCGGGACCTGGTGTATCGGCAACGAACGGTTGATTATAACTTTTTCCGGCGAGGATTCACTGAGTGTCACGAGCCTGAGAGATGAATCAATCCAGGGGAAAGGCACCTTTGAGATTAAAGACTCTCTCCTTATAGCGAATGTTATCAATGACGAGCTCGAACTTAAAATGGGGTACCGTTATAAGAAAAGGGATAATAACTCATTGCGGGCTAAAATCGTATTTCTTACGGTTGATGGTGATTCGGTCAACCATCCCCGCAGATGGATGAGAATGGAAAAGTGCAATCCGGATACCTATGAATTTTCGGACGACACCTCTTCCTGGGCAGGTGAAGATTCTGAGGAGCAGAAATAGTACCGGTTTGTAATATATCGGCAGATTGTTAGATATTCAACTACTCAATTATTATATTTGTATAATCCAAATTAATAATCCCAAATCCCAAACCTGATTGTAACCTAAATTTCACACTAACAGGTAATAAAATTAGTTGAATTGGGATTATGGCTGAGATTATTATTATAAAGCAGCAGAATATACCGAATAAATTGTTCTACTATAAAGGATGGTGTAGAAAAATATTTTTAAATAAATTACAGGACAGCCAATACGATCGATCATGATCATAAACCGGTTTTCGCTGCCGGAACTTTCGAGAAGGAATACGATTGTACGATTGTAAAAATAAGTGATAATGATTAGGACCGATAACTGAGGGATTACATTCAACGGATCTGAAACGTTCATGAAAGTAAGTTTTATATACCCCAAGTTTGAAAAGTTCATGGAGACGTACCCGGATCTGGCGGAATTTCCTGAAATTGCCGCAACCTGGGCATACACGATGCCGCCGGCCATGGGTATACCCATCATGATAAATCTTCTGCCGCCCGACTTTTCCTGGGAGGTACAGGATCAGAATATAGAGCCTGTTAATTTCTCTACCGATTCGGATCTTATAGCAGTCAGCTTTTTCACCCCGCAGGCGGGTTATGCCTATGCAATCGGCGATGAATTTTTGAGACGGGGGAAACCGGTGGTTATGGGCGGCATGCATCCGTCAATGATTCCCGACGATGTCGCAGAGCACTGTACCGCGGTCTGTATCGGTGAGGGAGATACAGTATGGCCGGTGATACTCGATGATTTTCGCAACAACAGACTGAAGCCGGTGTACAAAGCAAATTATCCGCCTCCGCCGGACAAGATAGTCCCGCCCAAGAAAGGGGTTTTCAAGATTCAGGAAAAGTATGACTGGCATGCTTCAATTGTTTCTATCACCCGGGGATGTCCTTTCGGCTGTGACTGGTGTAATGTGCCGATCTATCAAGGTTCACGAACGCGCCTGCGTCCAATAGACGATGTGGTTAATGAATTCCGTGAACTTGCGGGAAAAGAGTTTTATATCGCCGACGACATGATCATGCTGAACCGCCCAAGAATACAACGGTATATGATGGAACTCTGCGAACGGGTAAAGGATTTTAATGTTAACATGTTTTTATCCTGTTCTCCGGCGATGAATACGGATCCGAATTTTCTTGATGCTATTGCACAAGCCGGTGCAAAAAACATGTATACCGTATTTGCCAGCGACCCATACAGCGCCCGATTTTACGCTAGACATCCGGGTATCTGGCAACGGACTATCGATCTGGTACAACAGCTTGAGGACAGAGGAATCCGGTTTTTCGGTTCTTTCGGTATTGGTTTTGACTGTATGTTTGCGGATCAATTTGATCTGATTCTCGAGTTTTGTGAAAAGGCAAGGGTAAAGACGGCCGAATTTTTTATTGCAACCCCGTTTCCCAACACGCCATTCTGGGACCGGATTAAAAAGGAAAAGCGTTTTTTCCTTCCCCGTAACTGGAACAAGTACAATTGTGCTAATGTGGTATTCAGGCCGAAGCATATTACCGAACAGCAGCTTGTTGACGGTTTTGTCTATTTATGGAAAGAATTTTACCTTAAGGCGGATCATGAGGAGTCGCTGAACACCTTCCACCAGAAGCTTGAAAACATTCTTAAATCACGTGAATTTTCGGAGCGTGTCAAGGATGCAGTGAAAAAGGGAATGGAGAAGCGAAGAATTTCAATTCCGGAAGTATAATCCCCGACGGGTTGTTCGGTTGCTGTTTCCAATATATATTGACACACGAACTGCAGCGCGGAAAGAGCAGAACCGGGCATGCGAAAAGAGTTACCTGAGGATTCCAATCATTGAGGAGGCGTATAATGTGTAAAGAGATACTGAGAGATACCGTTGCACTGGTTACCGGTTCCGGCCGCGGGATTGGCAGAACCATTGCACAGAAGCTTGCGGAGAACGGCGCTGACGTAATTACCTGTGATATTAATGAGGAGAGTGCCGTTGAAGCGAGCAAGGTAATTGAGAACATGGGCAGGCGATCCGCCGGATATAAAGTAGACGTTACCGATTTTGAACAGGTCGGTAATATGATACAAAAGGTTCTGGAAACATTCAAGCGTGTTGATATTCTGGTGAACAATGCGGGAATCACCCGTGATAAGAGTATGTTTCTTATGCAGAAAGAGGACTGGGACAGTGTTATTAATATCAACCTGACCGGTTATTTTAATGTCACCCGCAATCTTGTCACCCATATGCTGAAAAACAAAAAGGGCAGTATAATCAATATCGCATCGGTGAGTGGTCTCATGGGAGTGCCGGGGCAGACGAATTACTGTGCGAGCAAGGCGGGTATCATCGGCATGACCCGTGCCTTGGCAAAGGAGGCTGCCCGTGCAAAAGTCACGGTGAACGCGGTTGCGCCGGGATATATTGAGACCGATATGGTCAGGCAGATGAATGAAAAGACGCTCGATGAGATAAAAAAAACCATTCCGATGAGACGGTTCGGTCAGGTTGACGAGGTAGCCGAGCTGGTTCTGTTTCTGGCATCGGAAAGGGCACGGTATATTACGGGACAGGCTTTTGTGATTGATGGCGGTCTGACCGTTTAATTAAAGGTTTATTTACAGAGTGAGCAAGCAGAGGGCGGTGTTTATCGTCCTCTGACCTTATAGGGGTGTATCTGCAGAGGCGAATCATTATGGGCAGCAGTACGGAGAAAATACTCCAGGTCGGTATTGATATTGGTTCGACAACGGTAAAAGCGGTCGTTGTTGATCGGTATAATACGTTGCTCTGGAAGGATTATCGCCGTCATAACGCCAGGCAGCCGGAGCTGGTGCGGGATTTTCTTATCAGAATTGAGAGGGATTTTCCGTCGCATACGTTCAATCTGTTTGTTACCGGGAGCGGCGGCCGGGCTATTGCCCCGCATATAAACGGGGTGTATATCCAGGAAGTCAATGCGGTTACTTATGCGGTTGAGATGATGTATCCGGATGCGGGTTCGGTAATAGAGCTCGGCGGGCAGGATGCCAAGGTTATCATCTGGAAGGGGAACGGCAGCGATGAAAAGACCACACTTACCTTTATGAACGATAAGTGTGCCGGCGGTACGGGCGCGACGCTTGATAAGCTGCTGAATAAAATGAATCTGACTATGGAGGAGGCGTCGACCATATCCGCGGCCGGGAAAACAGTGCACCATGTTGCGGCGAAGTGCGGTGTGTTTGCCGAAACTGATGTGGTCGGTCTGTTGAAGGCGGGTGTTGACAAAGAAGAGATATTTATTTCCCTCTGCACTGCAATTGTCAAACAGAATCTTGAGGTTCTGGTGCGGGGAAATGTGCTGCGCGACAATGTCCTTTTACTGGGCGGTCCGCATACCTATCTTAAAGCGTTTACCGAAATCTGGCAGAAGATATTGCCTGAGACCTGGCGTATCCATAACTGGACACCGGGTAACAAGCCTCGTGAAGACATCATTTTTGTACCTCCCGATGCGCAGTATTTTGCCGCTATCGGGGCGGTGCTGTTCGGGAGAAAGTCGGAGGAACTGTTCACGGACATGCATTTCGGGGCACATATGAAGCCTCATCTGTATTCCGGCATTCAAACGCTGGAGCGGTATTTGTCCGAGGGACGGTTGCAACAGCTCGCCTTATCCGGTGCAATACGGGACGGTTTAATACAATCGGAAGAGGAACTGGAGGAGTTCTCACGGCGCTACACGATTCCGCCCTTTTCACCGCCGGCAATAGAACCTGACACCACAATTCCCTGTTATCTTGGTATTGACGGCGGATCAACGAGTACGAAACTGGTTATTCTTGATGAGCAGGGTGACTGTATCTACCGGGACTATGTGCTTTCGAAGGGCAACCCGATTATTGACATGCGGGACATGTTTCATCGTATCGAGCGCTGGCAGAAAAAGAACCGCTGTGAGTGTGCTATTCAGGGAACGGCGGTCACGGGTTATGCATCGGCAATCCTGCAGAAGGCGTTTAATTTTGATTGTGCGGTGGTGGAAACGGTGGCGCACATGCGTGCGGCCACGACCTATTACGGGGATCTCGATATTATCTGCGACATTGGCGGTCAGGATATCAAGATATTGTTCATGAAGCACAACCGGGTGGTTGATTTCAAGTTGAACACTCAGTGCAGTGCGGGCAATGGGTACTTTTTACAGGGTATGGCGGATCAGTTTAATATCCCTATCGAGGAGTATGCCGCGTATGCGTTTAAAGCGCGGAAGGCGCCGGCGTTTAATTACGGGTGTGCTGTATTTATGGAGCAGGATCGGGTAAATTTTCAGCAGCTTGGCTGGACAAAAGAGGAAATCATGGCCGGTCTCGCGCTTGTCCTGCCGCTCAACATCTGGAATTATGTTGTGCAGGAGGCGAATATTGCCAAGTACGGCAGTCGTATTGTCCTGCAGGGCGGGACACAGAAGAACCTTGCTGCGGTGAAGGCACAGGTTGATCATATCAAAAAGAAGATACCGGAAGCCGTTATTCACGTCCACCGATACGCTGATATCTGCGGGGCAATCGGCGCGGCACTCGAGATAAAGGATCGGATACGCCCGGGTACGAGTTCGTTTATCGGTTTGAAGAATGCGGCACATATAACCTTTAAATCCAGGAACGACAAGACAACCCGCTGCCAATTCTGCCAGAACAAATGCCCCCGCACCTTCATTGACATAAAAGTATCGTCCCGGGAAACGGTGCGGTACATTTCGGGGTATGGTTGTGAGCGCGGGGCATCGGATACTCTTGACACTATGCGTGCTCATGAGATGGAGAAAAAGAAGCTGCGTGTCCAGTTTCCGAATCTGGTTCATCAGGCGAGTATCAATGTGTTCAAAGAGTACTCGTACGAGCCGCTTCCAAAAAACGGCACCCGGATACGGCGCTCGGAATACTATCCCTCGGACGCATTTCATCGCTACAACAATCCGCGGAACAATACGTTCAAGCGATCCTCCGGCCGTGCCCGCCAGGAGCGGAGCACCATGGTTATCGGCATACCGAAGCTTCTGAATATGTATCTGTACACACCGTTTTTCAGCACCTATTTCAGAACCCTGGGAGTGAAAGAGATCGTATACAGTGATTACACGTCGGCGAAGCTCTGGAGCGAGGGTAACAATTGGGGTGCGATAGATCCGTGTTTTCCGGCAAAGGTGGCTCCGGCGCATATCTACAATCTCATACAGAAAAAGAGATGTACCCATATCTGTTTTCCCATTATAACGCATCTGCAATCGATCGTTGACAACACGCTTGGTAACAATGCCTGTGTTATACAGATGGGTACGCCTGAGGTAGTGAATGCGGTATTTACCCGTGAGCGTGATTATTTTACCGATAACGGTATCGAGTTCTGGAAACCGCTTGTCAGAATGGACAAACCGTTTGAAGTGGTGGGGCTTCTGTACAATTATTTCCGGGATCGACTCGGGATTACCGAGGATGAGAATGCCTGGGCGGTGGAGCAGGGTCACGCAGCCATGCGTGAATATCTGGAGAATCTTCGGAATCAGGGTCGGCAGGTTCTCAACTGGCTCATTGACCACGATCGTGTGGGTATTCTCGTTATCGGTCATCCCTACCATCACGATCCGGGGCTGAACCACGGGATTCTGGATGAATTTCAGCTCCGGGGGTTTCCCATTTTCTGTATTGAATCGTTGCCGGTTGATGATGAATTTCTCAAGGTTCTGTTCGCGGATACCGGTCAGGTTCCCATGGCGGAGGAGTTTAACATCAAGGATGTCTGGGAGCGTAATTTCAATCGGAATACTAACCTCAAGATATGGGCAGCCAAGGTGGCTTCGCGGCATCCGAATCTCGCGGTAATCGATCTCAGCAGTTTCAAATGCGGTCATGATGCACCGACCTACTCGTACATAGACAACATTCTTGACGCATCAGAAACGCCGCACTTTCTTTTTCACGACATTGATCAGAACAAACCGGGAGCAACCTTTATTATCCGGATACAGACCATTGATTATTTTCTCAAACTGGAGCAGGAAAGGCTTCGCCATAAAGCCAGGGTACAACCATGAGCATTAATTCGTCGACCTCAGTGCAATCGAAGATTATACGGGTTAAGAAACCGAAGTATGTGAAAGAGAAGCAATGGAAGGGTTACCGGAATCCCTCCTGGCCGAAGAAGGACAAGAAGAAGGTTACGATTCTGTACAATTTTCTTGAGCGGCGGAAATCATACTTTCTTCGCGCCTATTTCAAACGAAAGGGGTATCGCTATCAGGACCTTGGCGATCATGTCAAAGAGGACGTGCGCTGGGGGAAGGAGTGGGGCAATCGCATGGAGTGCAACCCCATGTACTTTACTTCAGGCAGCCTTATTCGCAATCTTTTCAAGATACAGGAGGAGACCGGTCTTTCCAAAGAGGAGATTGTGGAGCGGTATATTTTTCTCGGCGGCGGCGGCCAGTGCGGTCCCTGTAGATACGGCATGTATCCGCAGGAGTATCTGAAGGTTGTGAATGACGCCGGATTTCACGGGTTCCGGCTGCTGATCTTTTCATCGGATCTGGGTACTGACCGGCAGTGTAAAGGCGGTGCCTTTACCTTTGATTTCCGGTTCCGCATCAATTTCATGATAGCCTTTATTCTCGCGGATCTTCTTCACATGGCGGAATGCGCCCTTCGGCCCTATGCAAAAGACAAAGCGCATGCCTTATCGGTCATTACCGAAGCCGAGAAGATTCTGCTGAAGGCTTTTTCCAGCAGGCTGTACCTGCTTAAACTGCCCTTTGTCCTGGCGCGGGTGGGAAAAATGTTCAATCAGATACCGCGTCATAAAGCGCGGCTGCCGCTTATTTACGTTACCGGAGAATTTTTCGCCAATCTCGCGCACAATGAGGGGAATTACAATCTTCGTCGATTTATCATGGATGAGGGGTGTGAGGTGATACCGGGTTATTTTTCTCAACGGGCGCTTTACGATAACTGGCGGAGGACACAGGAAGCGCTTCGGGGCATAACCTATGCAGCGAGCAGAAAAGAAAAGGCTTTCTGGAAAAAATCGCTACGCAAGCAGAAGATCAGCACTGCTATAATCACGTTTTTTTATAACTGGTACCATCGCGCCTTAAGGCCCGAGCTGTTCGGTGGGAAAGGGCATCTTCTCGATCTCGATCTGCTTGCCAGGCTCGGCTACGAGCATTACCATCCGGAGATTTTCGGCGGTGAAGGCAATCTGGAGGTCGCAGAGGCTGTTTATTATGCGAATACACTGGATGGATTCATTTCGTGCAAGCCATTCGGCTGCATGCCCTCATCGGGAGTATCCGACGGGGTACAGGCAAAGATAATGGCACTCTATCCCAACCTTAATTTTCTCTCCATTGAAACCAGCGGTGACAACGAGGTAAATATACTCAGTCGTGTCTCTATGTTGCTGTTTAAAGCGAAACATAAGGTCAGCAGGGAGATGAAGAAAAAGGAGGGTGCGTCGTTAAACGTTACCGATAAGTAAAAGCCTGTTCCTGCCATAGATAGGTACGGAATTCTTTATCGAGACTTTTCACTATTGTTGCATCCCAGCCGTTCATATATGCCGGCCGGTTCCCGTTGCGTATTTCCCGGGCGGTTGAAAGTATGGGAACGATTCTATGATCGGCTTTCTTACCTCTGCCTTTCATCAGGAAATAGGTTGGTATCAGTGTGGCATTTTTCAGGCGGGTTATTTTCTTTCCGTTGGTATCCAATCCTGTTTCAGCGGTGATTTCAGCGATGAGAGCCATTTTCTGTGCGGGGCGGATCAATCCGAACGATACCAGATTTCCCAGGGAATAGAGGCACAGTGTGTTACGGCCGTCCCGGGTTTGATACCACTCGGCAAGGTTGAGGATATGCGGATGGTGGCCGACGATAATATCGATGCCGGCGTCAAGCAGTTCGTGTGCGCGTTTTACAATTCGGGAAGGTGGATAATACTCGAATTCAATTCCCCAGTGATGTGACGACAGGATAATATCCGCGCCCCGTTCGCGTGCCAGTTTAATGTGGTGGCGTATCAGGGACGGGTCATAATCACGGTCATTGAGTGCGTTAAACCGTACCAGGTTGAGGCCGTGGGAGAATCCTTTCTCAAAGGGAACGTTGTTGTTTGAAAAGCTGTAGGCGAGCACGGCAATTTTGATGCCGCCTTTTTCAAAGATGGGGAAATCATCCACCTCATCGGGAGTGCGGCTGCATCCGGAGTAGGGCATGTGTATCGAGTCAAGAAAATCGCAGGTGGACACGATACCGCCAGAGAGCGAATCATTGGTATGGTTATTTGCCGTAGTCACGCAATCAAACCGTCCAAAGCGGGCATCGCCCAGGAGGGGCTCGGCATACTCCGGAGTGACTGAGTAGCGCAGGAGCTTTTTAATTATCCAGTCCGGATTAACCGGGAATTCCATATTACCGATTACCATATCGGCGCTGAAAAGCTCCCTGCCAACCGCATCCCATAGATGGGTACAGGTTGCAGTATTCAGGTCACGCCGGGTCATGAGATCCCCCACGGCATGAATGGTAATTTCTTTCGGAGAGCCAAGCTCCTGTGATGCCGGAAGGTGTGTATTCCTGAAATGCACTTCAAGGTTCGAGCCCTTTTCCGCCACTTTAATCGTCCGGAGATATTTGGAGGCGTAATAGAGCTCCCACCAGGGTGATGTGTGATGCGAATAATCACTTTCAGTGGGTAACGGTCTCCGCTTCGGATTGAGAAGATACAGTACCAGAATCAGGACCGCTGCTGCAAGGATGTAAATCAGTATAGCCATAATATCTTCTTGATAGTTTTTTGTAGAAAGGAAATAAAAAATATAACAATCCACAAATTTGTCCGACAAACAATCTGTATTCTTTATAATTATTATCGGTCCAAGAATCGGGTAACGCCGTCATTTCGAACCGGAGTGAGAAACCTTCAGGTTATTGAGTTTGCGAGAAGAACGATTTCTCCCTCCGGTTCGAAATGACAAAACTTTGGACTTTTAATATAATAACCAATCAATTTTACCGGTTCGATATTATTTTATATACTTCGTTCATTTGAGGGAACAACTCCCGGCAGAAGGTCGGGAGATTAAGTGGGTGCTCTCTTAAGGCGGAATACCGTGACAGCCATTTTTATAACCTTTATCACCGGCAGCGAAACAGGGGACGGGTAATGGCCCTTTCTTCCGAGAATCTTGTCAATTCTATTATTAAATACCGTATACCCATTATGTGCGGTATGGCTATTATTACGCTCTTTTTCATTTACGGCAACACCAAGATTTATGTTGACAATGACAACATGAAGTCCGTACCCAACGATCTGAAAGAGAAGGTTGAGTTTGAGGCGCTGCAGGAGAAATTTTCCACCCCTTTTACTCTGATATTCATGGCGGAATTTGCTTCAGCCGATCTTGTCGAGAAATGCGACTCTATGGCAGTATGGGCCAGGCGGTTTGAGAAAATTACGGTAGACAGCGGTCAGGGTATTACGGGTACTATCCACCTCGGTACACTCAGGGTACCGGTAAAAGGAGGTTTCCTCGGTCTAACCAGTGAAAATGTTATACCGCGAAAGAAGAACATTACCAGTGACGAGCTCCGTAAACGAATTCAGAAGCACCGTCAGTTCACAGCCACCTATATCTCGGATGATGAATCGATTCTCGGTATGATTCTGCTGGTAAATCCGGACCTCAATCGTCCTAAAATTGTCGCACATGTCGTTAAGATGGTAGAGCAGTATGACACCTATCCTTCGATAAAGACCTATCTGACCGGCGCGACGTCAACATCCTATCTTCTCAGCCGTTCTATGAAACGGGATTTTGCGATTCTTCTGCCTATCTGTCTGCTGGTAGCATCGCTGCTGCTCTATTTTATTTTCCGCAAGGTGCTGTATGTTCTTGGATCCCTCAGTATTATTGCCATAGCGGTTATATGGACATTCGGGATTATGGGACTGGTTGGTGTTCCCTTTTCCGTGGTTACTTCGGTTATTCCTATTATTCTGTTTCCGGTCGGGGTGGCCAACTCGATTCATGTATTGAAAACCTACTCCCGCATTCGCCGGCAGGAGCGGAAGGATTTTATCGTCAGTTTTTCGGCAACTTATCATGAGCTTCTTCGGCCCATAGCGCTGACCTCCATAACCACCTTTTTCGGATTCGGCTCCTTTGTTTTTTCGTCTATTTCCTGGACACGGCATTTCGGGATATTTACCGGTATCGGTGTTATGTTTTCGCTCTTTCTGACCGTGCTCCTTCTTCCCATATTCCTATACTATGAGCCGAAACCGAAAACGGTACGTACGATAAAGGGAGACAATCTGTACCTGCCCGATTCGTTTCTGGAGCGATACCGTAAAATCATATTCGAATCACCCTTCTGCGCGATTCTCTTCATCGTGCTTATAGTTGTTTGTATTATCGGTGCGCTCCGGGTACGATATGAGAGCAATCCTATTTCGCTGTTTTCAAAGAAAAGTACTATCCGCAAATCGGATAAGCTGATTGAACGGCAGTTCGGAGGGACACGGTTCTTTTACATTCTTCTGAAGCATAAAAAGGAAGAGATTACCACGGCCACCCGGTGGGCCGAGGTTGATTCCATCATATCCTATATCAGGCGCAACGAGAATATAGGTGATGTCAACTCTATCATGCCGCTGTTAAAGGAGACCAGCCGTCTTCTTAGCAACACATCCATCTCAAACTCTGGTATTTCTCTTTTGCTGAAATCGAAGGGATTATTCGGGAAACGGTTTCGCAGTCTGATTCAGAGCCGGGTGACGCCGGATAAGCGCACCACCAAGCTTGATGTTTTGTGCAAAAACATTCCCGGGTTTAAATATACCGTTCTGGCGGAGCAGATAAAGAAACACATCGAGGCCGGCTACCCGGACTGGGAAGTTGACGTTGCAGGACCGGCGCTGCTTATTGACTCTATGATAACGCTTCTTATCAAAACACAGATCTCCAGTATCACACTGGCATTCTTTTCGGTATTTTTTATTCTGACGCTGCTTTTCCGATCCGTCAAAGTCGGTTTTTTCACTACCCTGCCCATGATTCTCTCCACAATTACCGTGTATGCGCTTATGGGACTGTTTAATGTGCCGGTTAATATGGTAACGGTCATCATTATGAATACCTGTATCGGTATCGGTATCGATTACTCAATTCATTTTACCGCGGGGTTCATGTATATACACAAACGATTCAGTACGCCTATCGATGCCCTGGTACAGACGATGAAAAACAAGGGTACGGTTATCATGTTCAATACGTTTGTTGTGGGTGCGGGATTCTTTGTGCTGGTTTTTTCCAGTTTCCCTCCTATCCGTAATTTCGGGCTTTTCATATTTCTATCGATGCTGATAAGTTCATCATTCGCCCTTATCTTTCTGCCGATTCTGTTCAGGAAATATCAGTAAGGATTTCACCATGTGCTGCCGTTCTGTAAAGTATTCAAAGACACCTGTGATGATGTCAAGATAAACACTGTCGAATCAGGCATTGACAACCCTTTTAAGGTATATCATTATTACCGTAAATAATAGCCCCGCCACCGTGGGCCAGGCAGCGTATCTAATCGGGGGATAAAACAATATTTATTTTTTTCTGATTATCCAATCACTCTTAAATTATTTTTTCCACTCAATTTGATAAACAAATTATTATTATTAATCTTTAATCACGAGGTGATGGCATTATGTTCGACGTTGAAGAAATCATGCGCAATGTACCGCACCGCTTTCCGTTTCTGCTCATTGACCGGGTTGTTGAGTTTACGGCAAATGAAACCGTAACCACACTGAAAAATATCAGTATCAATGAGATGCAGTTTATGGGTCATTTTCCGGGCAAGCCGATATTTCCGGGTGTCTATATTATTGAGAATATGGCTCAGTCCTCAGCGTTTCTTCTGGCGAAATCCGCCGGTGGTGTGGATGAGAGCAAGGTCTACTTTCTGGGCAAGGTCAGCAAGGCATCATTCCGCAAGCCGGTTGTGCCTGGTGATCAGCTTGTTACGACCGTGACCGTGGAAAAGATATTCGGGCCCAGTGCGTTTGTGAACGCAGTAGCAAAAGTGGATGAGAAGACCGTGGCCAAGGCTGAGTTGATGTTCGGGATTGGGAATGCGTAAAGGATTTTAGATTTTGGATATTTGATATTGGAAATTGGGGATTGGGATTGGATATTGGATAGTTTGAAATTGGGTGATACGTGACACCCGACCAAATTCAAATGCACCTCCTCGATTCAAAAAAGTGGTTGTGTAATTGTGTTTTTTTGTATATTAACCCCTTTTCAACCCTATGCACTTCACCGATATGGAGTGCAGTACACAGAATTGCCGTTGAAATAATATATCGTATTTTCTAAATTGTATAACTATTATTCGTATTACCTATGTAACGTTTTACGTTACTGAACAATGGTTTAGACATGGAAAAAGAACGCATAGTCATAACGGGACTTGGGGCAGTGACCCCTATTGGCACCAATGTGCAGGCATTCTGGGATGCTGCGGTGCAGGGTACCAATGGTATCTTTCCTATAGAGTGTATTGATGTCACCGATTATAAGACCAAGACCGGCGGCGAGGTGCGTGATTTCAGGGCTGAGGAGTACCTCACTTCCGAAGAAATTGCACGAATGGGTCGTTCGAGCCGGTTTGCCGTTGCCGCCACGAAGATGGCTCTTGCGGACGCCCGGCTGGATCTTGCTGATGAGAATCCTTTCCGGGTAAGTGTCAGTGTGGGTACCACCATGGGTGAGCCGCAGATACTGAACCGGGGGATCCGGTTAAAGTATAAGGAATCGAGCGCCGGAGCCATACCGCCGGAGCTGCCGCGTCAGTATCCCTGCGGTGTAATTCCGGCGAATATCGCCCGTAAATTCAACGCGAAGGGACCGAATATCATTATACCAACCGCTTGTGCGGCGGGTAATTATGCTATCGGGTATGCTATGGACTGTATCCGTCTGGGTCGTGCTGATGTTGTGATTGCGGGAGGCAGTGATCCCTTTTCCGGTATTGCTTTTACCGGGTTCAACCGTCTGCTTGCCACAACCCCTGATTTGTGCCGTCCTTTTGACAAAAATCGTCAGGGTATGGCTGTTGCCGAGGGAGCCGGAATTGTGATAATAGAGAGTCTGGCGCACGCACAGCGTAGAAATGCGCCGATTTATGCGGATCTTCTCGGCTACGGACTCGGCTGTGATGCCTTTAAGATGACGATACCGGATCCGCAGGGCGGCGGCGGTATTATTGCGTTACGTAAAGCACTGCACCACGCGGGTACTTCTCCCGATGAGATTGATTATATCTGCGCACACGGTACCGGCACCAAAGAGAATGACAAGAGTGAGACGGTTATTGCAAAAGAGGTTTTCGGACAGCGGGCATATTCTGTACCGATGTCGTCGGTAAAATCTATGATAGGTCATACCATGGGTGCGGCGTCGGCCATTGAAGCGATCGCCTGTATACTCATGATGAAGCACAGCGTCATACTGCCGACGATTAACTACTCTGAAAAGGATCCGGATTGTGATCTCGATTATGTACCCAATGAAGCTCGCCCGGCGGAACTGAATACGGTCGTTTCCAATGCTTATGCTTTTGCGGGAAATACCTCTGCCATAGTACTAAGAAAGTTTAAAGGATAGTGTGACAGCATGAACGATACAAAATTAGTTATCACCGGTATCAGCAGCATCAGCAGTCTGGGAATAGGGTACGATGCCGTGAGTTCGGGTCTGACGGCGACACCGGCACCGGTGCAGGTACGGGCATTTGAATTTCACGAACTGGACCGGGAAACCTCCTGTTTCCGCGTTGCCGATTTTGCACCTGCCGAGATACTGGGGAAGAAGGGGCTGCGTACCAAGGATCTTGCCACCAAGCTTCTGCTGGCAACCATGGAGCTCGGGTTTAAAGAGCGTTTTGAGAGTGAGCCTCTTGAGAGGAAACCGGGGATTGTTGTCGGCACATCATTCGGCAGTGTTCAGAGTATCGGTGATTTTCTGAGTGATTCTATAGTAAACGGGGTGAACGCGGTTAATCCCATGCATTTTGCCAATACCGTTATCAATTCACCGACCGGTAACGCGAATATTCGTTACGCGGCAAAGCAGCTCAGCACGACGGTATCCACCGGTTCCAATTCCGGTATTGATGCGATAATATACGCCTGCGATCATATACGTTCGGGATACCTGCCGGCGATTGTCACCGGCGGGCTGGAGGAGATCAGCTATTACGTGCTCATGGGTATGGAGCGCAGCGGTCTGCTGTCACCGGGCGGCGTTATCAAACCTTTTGCCGCCGATGCCGACGGTACGGTCATGGGTGAAGGGTGTACGCTGTTCATGGTTGAGACTGAAGAGTCTGCGAAGGCGCACGGCGCTCCCGTTATTGCGGAGATTGCCGGGTACTGCAACGTCTTTGATCCCGGTAACGGAGTCCCGGGATTTAATCCTGACGGTGAAGGCGCCACATTCTCTATCCGTGAAGCCCTGGGCATGGCACGGATCGATCCGGACCGGATCGACTTTATTGTCTCGGGAGCAAACGGGATTGCCGGCGGTGATGCCATGATTGCCAGGGTGCTGACTGCGGAATTCGGCGACAAGCCGGTTGCCGCATACAAGGCAAAAACCGGGGACTGTTACGGAGGGTCTTCAGCGCTGAACTGCGCCTGTGCTCTGGCGGATATGCAATACAACCGGGTATCGGGTACCGGTACTGCCTATACAACAATCAACGGTGTGAATCTTGTCTCTGAAACAATACAGAATAAAGAGAGTGAATATATTCTGGTGACGGAATTTTCCTGTGAAGGAAACTGCTCATCAGTCGTATTGAAGAATGTGTGAATATAAATTACTGTAGTTGCGTACCATTTTTATAGAGGAGAACGTTACATGGATACTGCTGAAGTCAAAGGAGTCATTCGCGATCTTATTACAGAAATCGCAGAAGATATGGATGTTGAAGCTGAGAAGATTACTGACAGCGCACATCTTGTTGAAGATCTGGAACTTGATTCCATGGCTCTTCTGGAAGTCCTCGCCAGTATGGAGAAGAAATTTGGTATTTCAATTCCTGAATCTGAATTTCCGAATCTGACCTCGATAGACACCTGTACTGCAACGGTAGAGAAATACCTTGCTGAAAAAGGGTAATATGACATTTCTGTAACGAAGAATTACTGCAGAAGCGTCCTTTTTACAGGGCGCTTTTTTATTACCGTCTCCTTATCGGGAACAATTATATACTATAGGTATGCGTTTTTATTTATACTACATATATTGTGCTATAGCGGATATTACATGCGAATTACTATTGTTTTTTCATGGAAGGACTGTATGCTATGAGTGAACCAAAAGGCCGCGGATTATCGTGTACGGGAAATAGAAATCCACTAAAGGCAATACTGTTTCCGGTGTTTTTATTCAGTGTATCTGTAACGGTACTTGCCGGGTCTGCAGGGTGGCGGAAACTGGTTGACAACGAGCCGTTTGCGGCGCGAAAGATTTTCCTTGAGCAGTGCACCGAATCCAACGAGAAGGTTGCGGGTGAAGCGTTCCGGGGGCTTGCGTTCACCTATAAATTTCTCGGTGAATACGACAGTACCATGGCCATGCTGTTTAAGAGTTTTCTTACCGATAAAGACACGGCACTGTTCAATGCTGCGTGGATAAATATTCTTTCGTTCGGGCGTGACTGGATTGGCCATACGTTCAAGGAGGGATATAAGGTAATGAACATGATCACCAAAGAGCCGAGTCTGCACAACGGCGATCATACCTCACTGCTGGTTGACCGATATGTCAATGACGGTCGGCTGTCCCGGGCGAAACGCCTGGTGTCCCGGATGGGTATTGTGCGTTCGTTTCGGATGATCGGTCCCTTTGACAACATCTCCGGCTCAGGCTACAGGAAAATCTATCCGCCGGAGAAGGAGATTGATTTTTCGCAGAGCTATACAGGCAAGGACGGCGGGGAAGCATCATGGTTTCCTTTCAACAACCAGAGGACAGACGGCTGGGTTTTTACCGAATACAACTATAACTTCAGTAATGCGATACTATATTATTATGCAAATATCCATTCCGGGCTGGAGCAACAGGTCTATCTTGGATTCGGCGCATCGGGCTCCTTCAAGGTGTTTCTAAACGATAATTGTGTTTTTGCCGATTCGGTATTTCGCAACACAGGCGCCGATATGTTTCTCCGGAAGGTCAGGCTGTTCGCCGGTGACAACAAGCTGCTTATCAAGATCGGTCACGAGCTGCATAATTCCAATTTTCTTATCAGGTTTATGGATGCAAAGGGGAGAGCGCTTGAGTCTGTCACGTATACCGATGCTGCCGGTACCTTTACAAAAGATACGACACACTATACGGACCTGACCCGTTCTCCTTTTACGGAGCGAGTCGAAGCGGTATTACGGACGCGTCTTGACCGTGATCCGGACGATCTTGAGGCGGCGATTCTGCTCATGGACTTTTATAATGCGTCGGAGCTGACTGACCGGGGGCAGGAGCTGGCACGCGGTTTTTTAAAGCGGTATCCCAACAGTTCCCTGTGGCACGGCATGTTCAGCGAATCCCTTATGCGGAGCAGCAAGATAACGGAAACCCAGACGGCACTACATACGGCATATAAACTGTGTCCGTACAACCATTACGCCTGGTCGAACGAGCTGGATGTTCTGGCAAACTCGGCGGGAACACATGAAGTCATGGATTTCATTGAGAAATCGTATAAGCCGTTTCAGTCCAGACCGCAGTCGCTTATGTACCGTTTCGGGCATTATGCAAAAATCGGCAATGAAACGGAAGCCATGGCCGTGGTTGAGGAGCTGGCCAATCGTTATTTCCATCTTGACGCGGTGATTGAAATTGTTGTCCCCATTTACATCAGTCAGGGAAACACTAAAAAGGCTGAGGAATTGCTCAAGCGGTATCTGAAATGGGAGCATACGGCAACAGATGTGTATTCGATTCTGGGCGGGATGTATCTGAAGATGGGTCAGCGTAAGAAGGCGGAGAAGACGTATCTTGAGAGTATACTTTATGCGCCCAACTCACCCGGGTTTTACTATTACCTGGCGACACTTGCGCTGCAGTATAAGGAGTATGAATCCGCGCTGTCCTATATTCATAAGGCCTGCGCCATATCCCCGACCTCATCCACGATGACAGCGCTGAAAGGCACGATTCTCAATGCGCAGGGGAAGAAGGAGGAGGCGATTCAGGCGTTCAAGGAGTCGATACGGTATACCTATAACAATTTTGATGCCTGGGATCAGCTTCTGCCACTGGAGGGGAAGCCTGCGTTGGCCACGCTGACGGCCCTGCCTGACCCGTCAAAGCTGCGTACTGAAGCGTCATCGTGGGAGGACCTGCAGAATGAGGACGGCGCTATTCTGGCATATATCAAGGATGTTTTTCTGTATCCGAGTCGCTGTTCCCGGGAGCGGCGGTTTCTCATGGTCCACCTGCCCACCCAGAATGCCATTGACATATGGAAGGAATACAGTATCGCCTACAACGGGTACTACCAGGTTGTCAATATCACCAGAGCATATTCTATCAATGCGAGCGGGACGGAGACTCCGGCCGATATCGCCAGGAACATGGTGGTATTCAAAACCCTTCAGCCGGGCGATTTTATCGTAATAGAATGGACAACCGAGAATCACTATCAGCAGGACATGGCCAGGCATGTGTGGGGAGAGCACGATTTTTCACTCCCCTACCCTGTATTTAAAACCGAGTTGCGGCTGGTTACCCCGGTTACCGATTCTATTCCGTATACGGTGCGCGGGGATTCCGTTCTCACGGATCGCAGTACGGTCAGTGATTTTATGGTAACCACGTTTACCCGCGGGTCGTACGGGAAGCCGCCGGTCGAGACATATTCGCTGATAGATCCGCCGGAGAAGGCGAAGGTGTACTACTCGACCTTTTCGAGTTGGGCGGATATTGCGGGCTGGTATCTCAATGTCACGGAGAACAAGCTGGATCAGACCTATGAATTGCAGCGTCTTGCGGATTCTCTTCTGGCGGGGATCACGTCGCCGGAGGAAAAGGTGCGTACAATCCACCACTATATCACGGATAAGATACGCTACAGCTATGTTTCGTTTCGTCAATCTGCATGGATACCGCAGCCTGCGCGTGATGTGCTTGCCACGAAAATCGGCGACTGCAAAGACATGTCGTCACTGGGAAAGAGTCTGCTTGATTATGCCGGCATTGCCAGCACGCTGGTACTGGTGAATACGAGTGATCGAAACAGCATTTTTCCGACCTATATCGGGCCGAATTTCAACCACTGTATACTCTCTTACACGATCGACGGCACCCGCAGTTACCTTGACATGACGGACAACAATCTGTCATACAACCGGCTGCCGCGGATGGATCAGGGTGCACTCGCGTTACTAATTGACGAGGATAGTGACAGCCTGATACACCTGCCGGTTGACGAGAGCCGGGATCGCATAATCTCACGGACGATAACCTCCGCGCTCGACGACAAAGGCATGTTGACGAGAAAGGTATCGACGGTGAAGAACGGGATATTTGCCGGAGCCATGCGCCGCAGTTACCGTCACGCCTCGGCACCGGAGCGCGAAAAGAAGCTGAAGCAGATACTGGTCAAATCTTTTCCCAACGCGGTGGTTGACACCTTCGTGCTGCATGACCTTGACAGCCTGCACGATACGCTCCGGTATTCCTACCGGTACCATGCCCGGCATGCGGCGCAGTTCAGCGGTAATACGGCGCTGTTTCCGCTGAACATCCCCGATAAGATTACCGGAGCGAGTTACCCGAGTGAAGAGGAGCGGACGTCACCGATTGACATGGCGCACACCTGGTTCGGTATCGGCGATTTTTCGATTACCGGAACGCTGACCGTGCCGCCGGAGTGGCGACTGATAAATATTCCCGAGCCCATTTCTCTGTCGGGTGACTGGGGATCATACTCTCTGCAGGTCGAAAAGCAGGGCAGTACCATCACCTATTCCCGTAAAGCAACATTTAATTTCACCGAGCCGGTGGCGGTGGCTGATGCGGAATCATTGCGCAACACCCTGGCGACTATAACGCAGGCGGATAACCTGCAGCTGCTGTTTTATCAGAAATAGCGTTACGGGCGTACTATTTTGACCGGTGGACCTTGGTTTTGAGGGTAATCCGTTTCACTGCAGTATGTTCCAGCGTTACTATGGGGATGACCTCCTGTGGCGAGCGCCAGGTTTTACCGGACAGTCCTTCGGTAAACTGTACTTCACTGGAGACAACCATCAGGTAGGGGCGCGGTTTGACCAGCAGGGAGACCGTGGTGTTGGGATAGAGGATAACCGAGGTACGCTTACCGGTACGCACATCAAGCATATCGATATGATAAATATACCCGTTCAGGGCACGTACCCGCAGAATGGAGAGGGTGTCTTTCAGCGCGCGGTCGATAAAATCCTCCTGCACCTTCCGGTCGCTCTTGGCGTTTCTCGCAAAGATGCCGAACCACTCCTTTGCCAGAGAGTCCCGTGGCAGCAGTTTCGGTTTGTTCTCCGTGATAAAATTGAAGTTATTGACAAAGGAGGTGCATCGTTTAATGCCTTCAACGGCAATACCGAAATTGCTATTCATGGACGGTACGGAATAGGCAATCCACGAAACATACTCATTAACCAGAGTTTTCCACTGCTGTTCGGTTTCGGTAATGGCCTTATCTTTCTCCGGATAGGGCAATGCCTCGGTTTCTTCAAGGATCACCTGGATAAAGTGAGACAGCGCACCGGCATAATCACCCCGTACTTCAGCCTGCTGCGCAAGATCAAGAGCAGAGGGGCGGGACAGTATTTTTAAGAGTGCGACAGCACAGACCAGAAGAATTACTGCGGCTATAATAACTTTTTTCATACTCTAAATCCTCTCTTTCCGGTCAGATTCCTCCTCCCGTAATACAAAATAATATTTTCATAGTGTACTATACGTTTTCGTTTGAGATTATTGTTTTTTTGTTTGGGTGAAAGATGAAAGGTTGTGACGGTACCGATTGAAAATTGGAAATTGGAGATTGGAGGGTTGGGACAGGATGGAAATTTATCGTGTTGTAATGGTTACCACGATGATTATTTAGTATTTTGTGTTTTATTCTTAACTTTATAACCGACGGATATTTACTATGTGTGACGGATTATTACGTTGTTTTCCTGGCAGGGTGTTTCCGCTTATCATTATGGGGGCGCTTTGCACCACACCCCTTCGTGCTCAGTTCAAGGTGCCGAAAGAGGAGCCGGTGGCGGTGTATGTCAATGACAGCAGCGGCCTGCTGCAGAACCATGACCTTACTATCATGTATCTTCCCCTTGCGCGGCTCAGGATTACCAATATCAATGAGACCAGGAAAGTGGTGAAGCGGGAGTTTCCCGACTCGTTTTTTATTGAGTCGACCCATGAGCTGATTATGTACGAGTGCTCAAAACATTTCCCGGTGAACAGGGATATTGAACGGTTTACGGTGCTTGAAGACAGCTCTTTTATTTATACCGGGCCACGGTATTCGGTACTGAAAAACGATACTGCCTGTTATGATTCGATTTCGCAGTATCTGCAGAAAGTTGCATCTGCATGCAACGTTGATTTGCTTTTGTATCCATACCGGTGTGATCTGAAGAATATTGTTTTCAAACAGGAGGCGTGGCGTCGTGAGACAAACAACACGGCCCGTCCGATACAGTACCGCGCCCGCACCGCGATTCATGTTCAGATATGGGACCGGACGGGAAAGCTGCTATATGAAAAGATAGGCAGGAACCAGACAAAGCGTCCGATTCTGTACTCCATTTTCAAAAAGCGCCGGATGAAAGACGATGAAAGCATTGAGGAGTTTTCGCAGAAGTATTTTGCCCCGCCGCTGCTGCGCTCGCTGTCGGAGTCGATTGCCATGGCGCTTGATTTTGATGATAAGAAATGATGGTAGATATTTGATAGTGGTTTAAGGTTCAAGGTTATGATTCTGGTTTTGCAAGAAAGAGCGTGAGAGAGAATAGTGGTTTACGATTAGAGAAAAGTGAAAGAAAAGAGACGAGGACGATGGACGATGGACGAGGACGAGGAGGACGAACGATCTTTTTAACGTTGTCTTTACCGATAGACAAAACGGGCATCCCCACCTATACCCCGACCCAATCTGAAAATTGTTATTTCAGTGTATCGATTTTGTCCGGTATGATAGTATATTATTACGAATTATTTTTCCCCAATTGTCGAAAATAACAGAACTATACAATACTGTAAACGGGAGGTTTTCATTATGGCAAAAGAGACCATTGTCTCCAATTTTACCCTTAAAGGGAGAGAGATACTTTCATCATACGCGTCATTCACCCTTGAAGGAGTCATGACCGCTAAGGTAAAGCGCGGCAAGGAGAACTTTACCATTGAAGAGCGCAACGGCATAGCCAAGGGCACATCGGACGGTGAGGCGGAAGCAATCTATATTCCCAATGACAAGGCTATCAAATCGATAGAGAAAAACATTGTGCCCCTTCTGCCGAAAAAGGTGGTAATCAGGAAGCCTAAAGATATACTTGACGCGTGCGCAGCTTTTGATCTGAAGATGGTTGAGCAGGCGGGACGGAATAAGAAGAAATGGGGCGGCAACGCCACCCTGGCTTCATCAACGGTCTTTTTCCAGACCCTTCTGAAAGCATCGGGCTACGCGGCTTGGGAGATCTTGAAGCCCAAAGGCGGACTGAAAACGTTTTACATGCCAAACATTGCCTTTAACATGGTATGCGGCGGTGAACATGTTCCCGGTACCAAACAGGATATACAGGAGATGTTTTTCTTTGCCATGAATGAAAAATCGATCAAAGGGGTATTTGCAACCGGCATAAAATTTTTCAGGCAGTTCGAGAAGAATCTTGTCCGCGACGGGCTTCCCACAGGTACGGCAAAAGAGCGCGGCTTTGTCTTTCCGGTACAGGACAACTTTGAAGGGCTGAAACGGATAAAGGAGTGCGCCAGACAGCTCGGCCTGAAGCAGACCGACTATGCGATCGGTACGGACAACGCCTTTTCCGAGATACAGAAAGGTGAGAAATTGCGCAGGGAAGGCAAATATGATCTTCGTTTCTCCGGCCAGGGAATCAAGACGCGTGAAGAGCTGGTCACATTCTGTTACTCAGTGGTAAAGAGCGCGCCGAATTTTGTAACCATGGAAGATCCGGGCAGTGAAGCCGATCCCGAAGCTCACCGCATTATGACCGAGAAGTACGGCCATCGGGTCCAGATCGTGATTGATGATGCTGCGGTAACGCAGATGCGTTTTATACTCCCGTTTCTTGCCGCACCGGAGCGGAAGAATCGCTGCGGTAATTCAGTTCTTATCAAACTGAACCAGGCCGGCACCTTTACTGAGACCTGTCTGGCAACAGAGATTGTTCTCGGTCTTGCTGACGTAAAAAGGGTAGAGCAGTTTCTCGCGGCACGAAAAGACACTGCCGGTGTTCTCAGGGAGCTTAAAAAGCTCGGTGTCACCAGTATAAGACAGGCGATAGAGAATATCAAGAAAGGCGGCTTTACCGCATTTTTCTCTCACCGGTCAACTGAAGGTACATCGGAGTTTCTGCCATACATGCCGCTTATGTACGGGGCCATGACCCGCAAGGTATGGTTCAAAGCAGGTGCACCAAACGGCGAGCGAAACCTGCAGAACTACAATCCGCTTATCCGTGCCGAAGAGGCAATGCGCGCCAAGGGGATAAAAACGGTTGTTGCAGGTTTCGGCGGTCTGCCCGATGAGGTGACGGTGCCGGTGATGGCTAAATAAGATTTACTGGAAGTTGGAAATTGGCAGTTTGACAGTGGATAGTGGCAAAAGAAAAGAGTGATTCGAATTCTGTATTTTAAGCTGTACATTACCTTTTCCTTTGCGTTCTTTGCGAGATGATTTCTTTACTAAAATCTATTGGTGATTGGAAAGTGAAAAGAGGAGAAAAGAGGACGATTTTGTTGGTTTATGGACTTTGCCTTTGCCATAACCCAAACGGGCATCGTTACCCTCACCCTTACCGAGTCCCTTAAAAGAACTGGAGTAGTGGTATGCTGCGAGTTGGTTTTGTTGGTTGGCGCGGGATGGTTGGGTCCGTGCTTATTGAGCGGATGGTGGTGGAAGATGATTTTACAGGATTTGAGCCTCTGTTTTTCTCGACCTCACAGGTTGGTCAGCAGGGGCCGGATATTGGTATAGCTCTACCACCGCTTGAGGATGCGTTCAGTGTAGAAAAACTTGCTGCACAGGATATTATAGTCACCTGTCAGGGAGGGGATTATACCAGACGGGTGTATCCTGAGCTGCGCAGGAGTGGATGGCAGGGATACTGGATCGATGCGGCATCTGCGCTTCGTACGGAGAAGGACAGCATTATCATTTTAGATCCGATCAATCGCGATGTTATTAACCGGGGATTATCGTCAGGGATAAAGAGTTATATTGGCGGCAACTGTACGGTATCACTGATGCTTATGGCGCTGGGCGGCCTTTTTAAAAAAGACCTGATTGAGTGGATGACCAGCATGACCTACCAGGCGGCATCTGGTGCGGGCGCCAATCAGATGCGCGAGCTGGTCGCACAGATGCATGCAGTGGGCCGGAGCGCACAGGATCTGCTGGATAACCCTTCCAGTGCGATACTTGCTCTAGACCGTGCAGTGACTGATACAATACGCAGCAGTACATTCCCCATTGACAATTTTGGAGTGCCGCTTGCTGCGAGTCTTATACCGTGGATCGACAGTCCTATGGAGACTGGTCAGACCCGTGAAGAGTGGAAAGGCTGTGCCGAGACAAACAAGATACTGGGCAGGGATGAAAATCCAATACCGATTGACGGTATATGTGTGCGTATCAGCTCAATGCGCTGCCACAGCCAGGCCTTTACTATCAAACTGAAAAAGGATATTCCGCTCGATGAGATAGAGGATATTATAGGATCGGCCAATGAGTGGACACAGGTTATACCCAACATAAAAGAGGATACACTCAGGGAGCTGACACCGGCAAAGATATCGGGTACACTGATGACACCGGTGGGCAGGATACGCAAGCTGAATATGGGGCCGGAATACCTCACAGCCTTTACTGTAGGGGATCAGCTTCTGTGGGGCGCGGCTGAGCCTTTGCGGAGGATGTTAAGGATTGTATTAGACAGTTAAAAGTTTATGCTAAATATTTTACAGCTTTCACATTTCAATTTAAACACATCATTTACATTACTATATTAATCTTCCCCGGTATTGCAGCATTTGGTTGATTTGTGTATTTTATTTTTAATTCAAACTCTCCGATTAGTATATTCCGATACGGACAAATGCCCTTTAAAAATTTTTAAGAAAAAAGAGAGGTTCCATCCTGGATTTATTGATACCTAAGCTGAGCGATATTATTCTCAAAAATCAAGCCCTTTCGGCTGAGATAT
>CAZIYW010000016.1:0-61182 GCA_964543525.1 uncultured Fibrobacterota bacterium
TTTCGAATTTCTTTTCTTTTTTTATATTTTTAATCACTTATTTGAAAACTGTATATATTTTTTTCCGGCAGCTACCGATAAGCAAGCCCCCTGAAAAATGAGAGAGAGGACGATTAATAAATGGCAGATTCGGATCAAAAAGATTACAACGAAATTCGTGAACTGGTATACGACTATTTCAGCGAAGAGTGCGATATTGCTAAAGAAAAGATCAGCGACACGACTAATATTATAGAAGAACTTGAAGGCGACTCGTTAATGCTTCTGTCACTTCTGGAAATTGTCCGGAAAAAATACAGCCTCTCCATAGAGCTAAAAACTCTGGGAAAGCATCTTATGAAAAAGCCTGCTCATACGGTAGGAGATGTCATCAATCTAACCACGGCCATAGTAAAGTATGGCGATGATATAATCAATGTTGAGCTTTAAAGTGAAAAACCGTTTACTGGGTTGCGGTATTGATACAGAACATATCATACGATTCGCCCAGTTGGAATTAAAAGGGAATAAGCCTTCACCGTTCATATTCTCTCCGAAAGAGATCGAGTACTGCTCTGCTCTGGCGGATTCATGGATTGCCTTCTGCACCGCGTTCTGCTGTAAGGAAGCTCTGTTTAAAGCACTTCAGAGTCCTTATGATTTCACTGCCTGTGAACTGCTGTGGAACGGTAAAAAACGCACACATATCAGTCCCACTCTGTCCAAGGCCCTCTGTAAACAACACCATATAACCGATAGCAGAGCCTATATTGAAATTACCGATTCAGGTGAATGTATAGTATCGATTTTCCTGTTCGGACAAGCCGGAGGTTAGTTTACCTGCCCCCGGCAGCACACCGGTATATATATTGTAATATTCAGAAATTGAAAATATATATAACTTTATCACACCTGTGTATACGAATGCACAGATTACTGAATAAATGACTACCGGAAATGAAATAACGGTCACCTGTCCGGTGACTGTCCAGTTCGAGGATGTGGACAGCTATCAGATAGTCCACCACACCAAACTCGTTGCATATCTTGAACGTGCGCGGGTACAATTCTTCCGTCGTATCGGATTTGATATCACTTCCAAAATGTATGAAATGGTCCTATATACTATCACTATGACATTCAAAAAACCGGCCCGATTTCTTGATAATCTCACTGTTTCGGTGAAGCTGAAATCAACGGAAACCTTCAAATGCACCTTTGCTTATCGGATACTGCGAAACAGTGATCTGATTGCAAAGGCTGAAACGGAGATCGCCTTTGTTGATCCGGAAACGAAAAAAATAGTGCCTTTACCGGAAAACTTCACTGACTGACTATGCACACCGCCGATATTGTAATAACCGGCCTTGGGGCCATGACAGGACTGGGATTGAATTATTCCGAAACGTGGAAAGGTCTTCTTGCCGGCACGTGTCCGATCAAACGGTTTTCTCTCTTTAATCCGGAAGGTCTCAGTTCTCCTTTCGGGGTAGAGCTGCCTGAGGGTGCAGAAGACCTGTTCAAAGAAAAGATTAAAACACGCGCCAGGCGCCAGATGACACGCGGCACCATGATGGCAATTGTCACAACGGATATGGCTCTTAAAGATGCCGGCTTGGTACCGTCAGAAATGGACCCTATGCGTATCGGAGTGGTTATCGGTTGTACCGGAACAGGATATGCCCCGACCTCAACCGAAAAGGACCCGAACCGTATCCTGCGAAATATGGCAAACGCGTCAGCAGCGTGGATCAGTCTGAAATGGAAAATCGAAGGCCCCGCCTTTACGGTAAGCACCGCATGTTCATCAGGAGCCTACGCCATTTATTCCGCGATTGAGCTCATTCATTCCGGACAATGTGACGTCGTTATTACAGGCGCTGCCGATTCGGCCCTTACCTATCCCGACGTCGAGGGTTTCTGCTCACTTATGGCACTCTCCGACGATACAGAAAATATGGCAACCGCGTCACGGCCGTTTGACAAAAAAAGAAATGGTTTTGTTATGGGTGAAGGCAGCGGCATACTCATTCTTGAATCAAGAGAGCATGCAGACGCACGAGGCGCTCGAAAATATGCCACGGTGGCACGACCGGGAATCAGCTCGGAGGCATACAATATCATGTCACCGCAGCCGGGCGGAGCCGGAATGGCCAAAGCAATGCGGCTTGCGATCAGTAATGCAGGTATACAACCGCAGGATATCGGCTACATCAATGCACACGGAACATCAACACAGCTGAATGACCGCTATGAAACCGAGGCGATAAAGAACGTATTCGGTGAATTCGCCCATGCAGTACCGGTATCATCAACCAAATCCATGACCGGCCACTGCCTTTCAGCCGCTGCCGGCGTGGAATCCGTTATAAGCTGCCTTGCGTTGATTGAAAACACCATTCCGCCGACAATGAACCTTATGGAGCCGGACCCTGCGCTGGATCTTGATTTTGTACCGAATCACCCTCGGAAAAAGGAGCTTCATCACGTTATGTCCAACTCCTTTGCATTTGGCGGACATAACGGGGTAGTAGTATTTTCCAAAATAGATTAGGGGTTTTATCAAAGGTATTATTACGATTCTGCAGGCTGCATAGTACACGGTGATATCCGGCATGCAGGAAAATAATATAAAGCAGTGAATACAGTATGGCTAAACCGGTATATTGCACAGGAAGCGGCACATACCTCCCGGGAGAACCTATTCCCTTTGATGATATTGAGCAGTATCTGGGGCCTCTCGCTGAAGCGCCGATGAAGATTCAAAAATGGATCCGGCGCACCCACCCGGTCATGAAGGAACTGCTTGGGATTAAATATCTGCATTACGCCATTGATCCGGTGACTCGTGCATTCACCGATGACAATATCACCATGTCCGTTAAAGCGGCCGGTAAAGCTCTTGAGGCGGCACAAATCCACGCAGAAGATATAGATCTTATCTGCTACGGATCACCGCACCAGGACCAGATGCCCACCGCATCAGTCCGGATTCAGGAAGCCCTTGGTATCGAATCGTGCGATGAGCTCTCCATACATGCAAACTGCACATCCTCCTATAAGGCACTGTACCTGGCTCACGAGCTTATCAGGAACGGGAGAAACCATAACGCACTTGTCATCTCTTCAAATCTTGCCACATCGGAACTGCGGGCGGAATACTATAACCAGCCTCTGATAACCAAGGAATCTCTCTTTCTGCGCTGGTTTCTCTGTGACGGTGCCGGCGCCGTGGTGCTCTCGGACAATGCTGGGCACTCAAAGGGCTTCAGGGTTGAACACACCTATATTGAATCCATCGGCGGTAACCGTCCGTCACTCATGTTTAACCGCCGGCCCGCATACTGGATGAATCCAAAGGAAGAATACGAGAAGGGGTACCATCATCTCATACAGCAGTTCAGAAACACCCTGTCAACAGAGGTGTTTCAGGAAAAGGAGGGCTCCATCTTTATTCAGGGACTTAAACGTATGTTGTCGGAAGGGAATATTCCGGTAGACACAATCAGATATCTGCAGCTCAATTTTCCGACAAAGCATATTGCCGAATCGGTAAAAGAGGAATGTAATACCCTTGGAATTCCTTCTTCAACCATCTACACAAAACTCGAGGAATCAGGATACACCGGTCCTCCCATGGCATTTACCTGCCTTGATAAAATCATTCGTGAGGAATCCTTTAATCCCGGTGATCGTATCGTCAGTTTTGTTACTGAAGTCAGCAAGTTTATGCAGGCAGGATATGTTATCCGGTATGAATAAAAACCATAACCGTTCCAATGTCGCATTTGTCTTTCCCGGTATTGGTGTTGACTTGAGTGGGTATGAATCACATCTGTACTCGCGCCACACGGCCGTGTATAAACCCTTTCTCGATGAGGGATCTGCCCTTGCCGGCGCCGATCTCACCGAAGCGCTTGAGTCAGACAGCATAACGGAACTCGGACAACGGGAGAATCAGATATTTATCTACTGTTTCAGTGCAGCCACCTTTCAGGTATACGCCCGACACAACCGGCATCCCGACTTTACAGCGGGATACAGCTTCGGCATCTATGCAGCACTCTATGCCGTAAAAGCCGTGTCATTTTCAGACGGACTCGCTATCCTTGACAAGGCCTATAGTCTCATGGAGCAACTCGAACTGGAAAAACCGGTCGGTATCGGTGTCGTTATCGGTCTGTCTCTGCCTGACCTGGAAGCTATACTCGGAGATTCGGCGCTATCCTCCCTGTATCATATCAACTCAAACAATACCTACTGTCACATTTTCTGCGGGTACAGGAGTGAAATTGACAAACTAAACACACGTGCATTGCAGGCAGAAGCTGTCAGCGCCGTTGCCCTAAATATTACACTCCCCTATCATCACCCGATGTTGGCACGTGAAGTGCGGGAGCCATTTATCCGCTTTTTAAAGAAACTTTCCTGGCGGAAACCGACATGCCCTGTTATTTCATCGATAAATCAAAACCTTCTTACCGCACCGGACGAACTTATGGTGTTTACCGCGCAGCACCTGAATACTCCCATCACCTGGCATAAAACTGTCGAGCGTATTTACAGTGAAAAATGCACCAACATTATCGAATGCGGTCCGGGAATATCTCTTACACAAAATGCTCGTTTCATTTCCGGTAACGCAGAATGGATCAATTGCAAGAACAGTAAAACCAGGCTGGGCATCTGATGCGAAACGTATGGATACTCGGAACCGGAAAAATGGCCGCGGATATAGGTACCTTTCTTCTTACACATAACTGTCCGGTGACATGGTTGTCTGAAAGCAGTGAATACCTTGCCTCACTGAAAAAATCCGTTGAAAAAACAATGAGGCGAATACGGAAATACCCGCCGGACACGATTACCTGTGCAGAACCATCCTTTTATACATACAGGAATGTTGCAATTACTTCAGCGGATATAATAATCGAATGCACAAACGAATCACTCGAAAAAAAGAAAAAAGTGCTGTCCTTTATAAATGAAATGATTACCGACGATGTGATTCTTCTGAGCAATTCCTCCTCTATTCTTCCCGGTCAGATTCATCCGGCATGTCTCGGCTGCCATTTCTTTTATCCGGTTGCACTTACCGCCTGCGTCGAGCTGATAGGCGTATCATCCGCGGGGGAGCATAAAAGAAACGATCTGCTGCAATTCTTAACGGAATGTGATTTGTCGATCATCATACAGACAGAGAAAAATGCCTTTGCAGCAAACAGGCTGCTTCTGCCTCTGCAGAATGAACTGTTCCGGCTGCTGCAGGCAGGATATCCTCCGCATTTGCTGGATGCGGCGTCATCAACCCCGATTATGCCGATAGGTCAGCTTACGTTTATAGATTCTGTCGGAATCGATACCGTATATGCCGGCGTGCGCAACTATATCTCCCGCATGACTGAACACCAGCAACATGAATACACTCCTCTCACCAGCGGTCTGAAAGAAATGATTCGTCTGGGCAAGCTGGGCAGGAAAAACAAAAACGGACTTCTTACCGGAGAACAGCTTCCATGGCCCGTTACCGTTCAGGCATCCCCAGAGGAAATACATAGACGACTGATAGAACTGTTTATCGGAACCTGCCGTCAATTCCTCACCGAGAATACTGTTTCTGAGTCGGACATGCATCTAATATTATCGTTTGTCTTTCAATCTGATATATCTTTGTAAAACCAATCCCGACAGAAATGAGTGACGAAGTCTTTATAAAGCCGTGATATTTGATTCTATCCAATTTATGCTTAAATTAATACAATAAGGTATTTTAAGAGTTTTCTTAAACCCGGGAAACTGATAATGCAATTGAATTATTCTATTGAGGATACTATCGGTATAATCACACCGGCGGATACGCCGGATAATTCTTTACATCCCGATACAACTGATAAATGCATGGAGCTCGCGGATTTCCTTGCGACCCCTCATTTAAAAGCTGCTGTAATTTTCGTGCGCAGCAACCACTTCTCCCGGAGCTGGTTCACTGATAAATTTTGTGATGAAAGCAAATCTTTGTCTTTTAAAAGAGTTACGGAAGTAATATCATTCGCTCCGGTTCCCGTTGCCGCAGTGATAACAGACACGTGTGAAGGGCCGGATCTGCTTCTTGCTCTTGCGGCACACTTTCGGTTTGCATCCGATAATACCGTTTTTAAGCTTGGTACGACGGTCAAAGATGTACGGTTCAGCGGATTGCTGAAAAAAATGCTCAACTCGCTCCTCTCTGAAAACAGGATTGCCGGGGATCTTACTGATATCTCTGCCGAAGAAGCTCACCGGAAGGGACTGATTGATTGGTCGGGCGAAACCCAGGCCCTTGAAAATGAAGCACAGAAATTTCTTTCAAGGTTGACGGGAAAGCGCTCACCCCAACTGATTCATACCATTATGCAATCTATTCATAATGCGTCCCGGATGGATATAAGAGAGGCGCTCTTTGAGGAGAGCAGATTATTTAATATTATTTTACGAAACAGGAAAGAAATATATTGTAAGGTATAAAAGGAGAATACAAATGAGTAAAGCATGTACCATATATTCAATAACTGAACAGGTTTCCATTGATACATTCAAGCATGAGTTCACTACCCTTCGGGATTCCTGTTTCAACGATGAAGAGTTGCAGGAACTGGAAGAACGGCCGCTGCAGTCAAAAGCAGGAGTCTATGCAATTAAAAAGGCGCTGGTAAATCTGTATAAGACGCTCCTTAAAGCTGAGCAGGTTACGGAAAAAATGTTTATAATATCCCATAAAAAAAATGGTGCGCCGCGGATAAAAAAAGCACCGAACATACCAAAGAGCTTAAACCGTTTTTCAAAAAAGAACATTCATATATCCATCTCACATAATCGCGACCATGCGTATGGCTTGGCGGCCATTCAGGAGAATATGTATGGATAACTCTCCGATTCTCTTTACAGTACGGGACTCAATAGCCCACTGTATCCTGAACAATCCTCCGAAGAATGAGATGGACACTTCCTTCTTTAAGGCGTTAAACCGTTTGCGGAAGGAGACATTTCCCACATTGCGGGTAAAAGGGATGCTGGTGTATGGAAAAGGAAGACACTTCTCTTCCGGGGCTAATATCCGGGAACTCACATCACTGTGCCGAAATACGTCCACCGCGAATCCCGTACCTCTTCTCAAAGAAAACATCGACACATTCTGTTTTCTGGAATCTCTGCCGTTTCCGGTAGTTGCCGTTATCAATGGATGCTGTCTGGGTGCCGGGCTTGAGCTTGCGCTTGCCTGTCACTATCGTGTTGCATCACACCGCGCGGTATTTTCCCTGCCGGAAAGTACTTACGGACTCATGCCCGGATGCGGCGGTACGATAAGACTCCCGCGGCTTATAAAAAAAGGAAACGCCATCAGGTTGATAATCAGTGGGGAAGTGATCTCGGCAGAGGACGCGTATAGAGCAGGGCTTATCGATGTAGTAACTGAAAAAAATAATTGCACGGCAGAAGCTCAAAAGTTAGTAAACCGGAAAACGTCATCCAGGGAAATTGGGGCCGCTGTTGATAAAAAAACGGGGTGCGGCAATGACTGAGCAGGTTCTTCTGGGAAATGAAGTGGTAGCCATCGCGGCGCTTCAGGCCGGTATTGCAGCGGCCTATTCTTACCCGGGTACACCTGCTTCAGAAATTACCCAGTATATCATTTCGCATGCAAAGGAATACGGCAATCCGGCGGCCTCCTGGACCGCAAATGAAAAATCAGCTTACGAGGCGGCGCTTGGCGTCTCCCTGGCCGGCGGCAGGGCGCTGGTATCCATGAAACATGTCGGATTGAATGTGGCTGCTGATCCCTTTATAAATTCTGCCCTTACCAACATTCGCGGTGGTCTTGTACTGGCGGTTGCCGATGACCCGGGAATGCACAGCTCACAGAATGAGCAGGACAGCCGCTTTTTTGCCGATTTCGCCAGAATTATCTGCCTGGAGCCGTCAAACCAGCAGGAAGCATATAATATGACGAGGAGTGCCTTTGGCCTGTCTGAAGACTTCCATATCCCGGTCATGATTCGGATGGTGACTCGTGTATCACATGGCAGGTCAACCGTTGCACTTGATGAGGATGATGGATGTGCTCCACTTGTAAAAAGGGGCTATTCACGCGAAGACTGGGTGCTGCTTCCTTCAATCTCCCGCAAACTATGGAAAAACCTTACTGCGCTTCAGAGCAGGCTATTAGACAAATCGGAAACATCAGATTTTAATACGTTATTGCTCAATGAGAAGAATACACAACTGGGGATACTTACCACCGGTATCGCCCGGCATTATTATGCAGAAAACCTTACGGCGTTGCCGGAACCGCCATCCCACCTCCATATCGGTATGTATCCCTGCCCCGCCGGAAAAATCCGGGCGCTGGCAAATCATGTAGAGAAAATTCTGGTGCTGGAAGAAGGGTATCCCTTTATTGAAAAATATCTTAGGGGAATTATTCCTCCGCAAATACGCATTGCGGGAAGAATGGACGGCACGATACCGCAGACAGGGGAATTGTCACCGGATATCGTCCGTAACGCCCTGGAACTCCCTTCTAACACGGGTGTAGCCATTACTACCGCGGAGATACCGTTAAGGCCGCCGCAGTTCTGTTACGGCTGTCCACATGAAGACAGTTTCGCCGTTCTTAAAAAGGCGGTTGAAGAATTCGACGAGCCGCTCATCACTTCAGATATAGGATGTTATACCCTGAGCGCACTTCCGCCATACTCCCTGATACACTCTACGGTCTGCATGGGAGCATCGATCGGCATGGCAAGAGGCGCTTCACATACCGGAAAACATCCGGTCATTGCGGTTATTGGTGACAGTACTTTTTACCACTCCGGCACAGCCGGTCTTATGGACGCAGTGAACGACAACGCAAATATTACCATTATAATACTTGACAATGAGGTAGTCGCCATGACCGGTACTCAACCGGCAATATTCCCGTCCGCAAAACTGCAGAAGCTTATCCTGGGACTTGGTGTTGCAGAAGAGCATTGTCATGTGCTGCGCGCTGAAAAATCTCTGGAAAAACAAAATTCTGAGTTGTTAAAAAAGGAAATAGCCTATACCGGATTGTCTGTTGTTATAATGCACCGTGAATGTGTGGTCTCGGCAAAAAGGAGAATGAAAAAACAATGAACTATGACATTATTCTCTGTGGTGTAGGCGGTCAGGGAATTGTTTCGCTTGCATCCATCATTACCAACAGCGCCGCATCTGAAGGACTGCAGGTTAAACAGGTGGAGGTTCATGGTATGGCACAACGGGGCGGTATGGTTCTTTCAAATCTTCGGTTGAGTGATCAACCGATACAAAGCGATCAGATCCCTCTTGGCACGGCTCATCTAATCCTCAGTACCGAACCGCTGGAGTCGTTGCGGTCATTACGTTTTCTTTCACCCGACTATGGTATTCTTATCACCGCCCGTGAGGAAGTGAAAAACTTTCCAGCTTATCCTGATAGTGAAGAATTATACCTCCGGATTAAAAATCTGCCGCGCTCGCACATCGTCAATGCCCGACACATGGCAGCTGAAGCAGGTTCTCACCATACAATAAATATGGTTATACTCGGAGTCGCCTCTGCCTATCTCCCCATACCGGCAGAAACGTTACGCGAGCAAATTGGGAAAAAATTCAAAGACAAGAGCAGCTCGTTTATGGAAATAAACATTCGTGCCTTTAATCTGGGAAGAAAATCGAACAATTAATACCAAACCGGCGCCCCCGTCGAAATAAGCAATTTCGTCTTTAGTCGGTATCTGTTCGGGAAGTCTTTACGCTCTATCTGTACACCTTATACTACAGAACAATGTTTCTCTCTTAGCGCTGACCGCCACGATAGTTTCTGTTTCCGCCGCCACGGCCGCTATGCCAACGGCTTCCGGCTCCTCCCTCCCGGCGACCCTGTCCATCATGCCTGCCCCGCGGCTTACGCTCACGGGCCTCGTTAACACGAAGCGACCGGCCTCCAAATTCCTTATTGTTAAGCTCCGCCATGGCATTATCCGCATTCTCCATCTCGACAAAACCGAATCCCCTGCCCATACCGGTATTGAAATCAGTGATAATATTCACTGAATGAACCTCGCCATACTGTGCAAATACTTCACGTACAGCATCTTCCTTCACCGTATACGGAAGATTACCCACATATAGTTTTTTAGACATATATGTCCTCCAGTACATAAATAAAAACGCTTATACTATGAGCACACTGAACACCTGCTCCAATAATCAACACACAATCCATAAACGAATAATAGATACAGCCGACCATGGAACGTCTCACTGTACGGTATGTCGCAAAGAAGGATGGATGACAGGTGCGTGCTCTGGTTTACACTTGCTTCACCACCTCCAATGAGTGGTTTGCTATATCTACTTCGACCTTTCTGTTTGGATTTTACGGAAAATCCTTCTGCACCTGCTAAAAAACTATCAAAGGGTATGTTATATTTCAGCGGTAGAGAGCGCTCAGAACAACCGAAAAATCTTTATACCCAAAATAATTACTTCAAATTTTTAACGAAAGGAAAATTTCACTTGATTGTTTTTTCTTGCTCCTCCCAAAAAACAACCGCACCTCGTTTCAAAACCATTAAAACGAAATATCCACCACACAGTTCAATTCAATTAAGTTATTTTTTAAATACAGGTTTTATCATAGAACGTTTAAATGGCATCAAGAAACTTATCAATGCACAAAATAATGTCACTGTTATTATTGCGTATCTGCGCCCTTATCGGCCATACATTTTATGCGCTGGGCAGCATACTGTTTGTAATTTTCATTCTGCCCGTTGTTTTACTGCTGACTCCATTCGGTCAAGCAGCATATAATTTTCTTCATTGCGCCATGCATTCGTATCTTGCTTTTTTAACCCGCTTTTTTCTTCCTGCGCTCGGTATTTATACCCTGAAGGAATTCAGCGGATTTGAAAAATTACCCGGAGATAAACCGGTAATCGTTGTTGCCAACCACCGGGGAAAACTGGACGGTCCGTTCCTTTTAGGAAAACTGAAGAATACCGTAGCGCTCATAAAGAGTAAATACGCCGTCTCGCCTGTATATGCCATACTGGTTAAAAAACTCTATTTTATCAGTCTTACTCCGCGTTCCCGTGATGCGCTGGAGAAAGCACTTGTCCAGGCGAAAGAGGTCCTGGCCCGGGGGAAAAATCTACTTGTTTTTCCCGAAGGTACCCGGACAGCATCAAGCAGGTTGCTGCCGTTTAAAGAACTGGCTTTTCGCATCGCAAAAGAAACTAAGACTGCGATATGTCCGGTAGTCATCTATAGTAAATATGAGCTTATGACCAAACAATTGAAAAGTTTTTTCCCGGACAAAAGAAATACGTTCATCATTCGCTGCCTGCCGCCCGTGATTCCATCGGACAATGAGGATCCGGCAGAACTTACCGCGCGGGTGCGGGAAATGATGGCAAAGGAATTAGCGGCAATCGAAAAAAAAGAGAATGGTTCGCTATAATTAATGTAAAGCTATTATTCAATAACCCTTTGTTACATGAAAATGTGTTGAAGGTCCTGCCTTTACCATAGGCAGCAGTACTACACAATGTGATTGAACATTTTTGCAAGGACTTCATTAATGAAAAAAAATGTCCTGTTTAGCCACGAAGATGTCTTGGCGGTTCTGCCGCATCGCCCGCCTTTCCTCTTTGTAGATCATGTTGTTGCCTTTAAAGCTCATACCCGTATCGAAACAGAACGCTATCTCCGTGATGAAGAACCCTACTTTGCCGGTCACTTTCCCGGCATGCCCATCATGCCTGGAGTGCTTGTTACTGACGCACTCGCGCAGACAAGCGGACTGCTCTGGGGTTTCAGCAGGAAACAGAATACAACCCATTACTTGAATCAATCGGAGACACAACAAAAGGAGATATTTTTCCTTGCCGCGGCGAATATTAAATACACCAACCCGGCCTATCCCGGTGATACCCTGCACATGACCGCAGTGGCAGAATCGAATTTCGGCGGCTTTTATACGTATACAGTGGAAGCATTGGTTAAACGAAAAGTGATTGCCAAGGGCAAGCTTACCCTTGCGATGACGAAAGGCGTTCTATGAGAATACTGACGGTACGGGGATATCCACGCAAGGATGGCCATACCGGGTATATCACCGACCTGGTGGTTCAAGGCGCCAAAGAGGCCGGCGCCTGTATTGATGATATTGATTTGTACACAAAAAAAATCAACCGGTGTATCGGCTGCTTTCAGTGCTGGAGCCTGACACCGGGAACCTGTATTCATTCGGATGATATGCCCGGTCTCATTAACCTGCTCTATAACGCCGATATGTTGCTCATCGCTACACCGCTCTATAATTATACGCTGAGCAGTATATGTAAGCAATTTATCGAACGGCTCCTTCCCTGTACAAAACAGGAAACGGTACAGTGTGAAAACGGTTTATTACGCAATAGAGAACGATTCCCTGAAAAATGGGGGCAAAAAAAATTCGCCGTTATCAGTGCGTGCGCCTTCAGGAGCCTGGATAATTTTAACGCACTTGAAAAAACATGCGCATTAATAGCGCACAGCCTGAATATGACGTATATCGGCGCCGTGCTGCGACCTGAGTCATATCTGCTCCCCTTTACAATATCAAAACCCGGGACAATTAAAATTATTGAGGCGGCACTGACTCAATGCGGGAGAGAACTTGCAGTAAACGGCACGCTTCCCGGAAAACTGCTGGAGAAGGTCGCGACACCACTCGCCGGCAATCTGGAGCACTTTCAGAATTACTCGGATATATACTGGAAAGAGGTAACTGCACTGGGAAAAGCGGGGACAGATCTTAAAAGAGTACAGTCAGCAGTTGTTCATAATGTACGTATACTAATGCACGAAATGGCCAGGTGTATCAATCCACGGGCAACTGCGAGAGTTAAGGCAACAATGCAATTTAATTTTACCGATAAAGGCCTTCACTATTGCCTGACTATCAATAAGGGCGCCTGCACGCTTGAGGAAAAAGTATCTCCCGAACCCAATCTTTCAATTAGTACTGACAGTATTACCTGGGCGCAGTTGTTTAGTCGGGAGCTGTCTGCCCGTGATGCGCTCCTGCAAAATAAAATTGTGTTGACGGGTGATAAAAATCTGTTTATGCGACTGGAGCGGTACTTCCCGCCACCGTCAGGTTAGTATAATTTCAGATGATAACGACGCGGGCCGGAAACGATTACCGTATGGTACTCACCCTGCTCTCCTTATGTATCAATTCCTGCCGTCTCCATATCCCGAATCGTTTCCCTGTTTATCTTCCTGCCAAGAAATGTATTCCCCGCTTTATCTTCATTAGCCACAACAACGGTTGCCTTGAAACCATGCCCGATAAATTCATTGAAAGGGTTAATTCCCTATTACCTGTACCGGCTACATCATCAATTGACTGATAATAAGGTTGGCAATAAGGATCAATATTGAGGCAGCCATAACTGCTTTACGGGTTGAGGCGCCCACACCGACCGCCCCGCCCGAGGTAAAATACCCGAAATAGCAACCGCACAGTGAGGTGATACCGCCGAACACGAAACTCTTCAGTAAGCCCATATAAATATCATCCATACGAAACATGAAATGCATACTGTTGTAGAAAGTAAAGGCATGGAGCTGGAGTGCAACGGTGGCGAGAACCTGCGCGCTGATAACAGCCGCCAGGGAACCGAAAATAAAAAGCGCCGGTGTCATGACAAAACCGGCAAGTATACGGGGAGCTATGATATAGCTCATGGGATCCAGAGACAGGCATACCATGGCGTCAATCTGCTCGTTGACCCGCATGGTGCCGACCTCGGCAGCGACCTTCGCACCGATTCGCCCCGCCAGTACCAACCCGATAAGCGTCGGACCCAGTTCACTTAACACCACCTTAAGCACCATCATTCCCAGGTAATTCAACGTCACCACATCACCGGCAAGATACTTAACAAACCAGGTAGAGATAAATCCGGTAAAGGTGGAGGCCAGCAGCACAATGGGCAGTGATGCAATACCAATCTGCATGAATTGCTCAATAATGATATTAAAATGCTGTTTTACCCGAAAAACATTAAACAGCATCAAACTCATTGAACCGAGCTGTTCAAATGACTCTCGTGCCGCTGAGCCGAAAATCACCGCTATATTGTCAAATGCTTTTTTGATAGTAATACTTTCCATCCGGAATTCAAATTCTGAATAGCATCAGTTTACTATTAAAATAATTAAATGGGAAAGAAATAGATGTTAAGAACCTTTTCTCATTATAGCTTAAACATCATCCAGAGACAATACCTAATCGCAGGCATACCGCTTCGAAATGGTACTTTGTTTTTCTATCCTGAAATTGGGATTCGTTACCGGATCTCTTCAAAATGACAGGTGAAATGACGTAAAAATTTCGGCTGACAGCATCAGTTATTCAGAAGGTCATTCTTCAGGTACTTCGATATTAAAATCGAGTGCAGCCCCCTTATCGGCTTCACTTTCAAAACGATAGAGGACAGACAGCTTCCGCAGTGTTTGTATCACATAGGAGTCGGGATAGGGTGAGTCCAGAATTGCCCGTGTTACCCGCTCTCTGAGTGAAAGAGTATTATCTGCAGTAAGTTCTTTTTTTACCAGAATCGCTGCTGCGACCTCATTTTTATCAGTGGAAACCGTCTCATTTTTAATCCAGCCGCCGGTACTCCGATTTTCACCTATCACCTTCACCCAGTCATCCTTTTCATGGGTAACGGCTACAATATCCAGATAGTCATAGGTACTGTCCAGTATCGTCATTCTCTCCGGACGTTCATATATCCGGGTATATGCCTTTATAACGCCGCTGACGGAATTCTTAATGATACCTTCCTCTGTAATCCACCCCTCGGTGCCGTCAGCCAGCTTTACTTTCACATAGGTGGCCTTCCCGTCTGCTTTTCCCTTTTCCTGCTTGTCGGTAAACTGAAAGGACTCCCCCAGGTACAGCGCTGATATCCGTTCCGCATCAGCCCGGGGCTTTTTCAACAGGGGAAGTTTATTACGTATACAGACTGCCCTGTCCTCCTCTATCTTTGCCTTAATTGAAGACTTGCCAAACCAGCGGTCGCAGGAGAGTGTCACGCACAGAAGAATCAGTACAGAAATTATAAGTGTTGAGTGTTTATATGACGATATACGCATGAATGCTCCTTCTTTTTTTGCATGAAAAATTTTTCAACTGAATTCAGAAACATATATAAAAATAATGATCCCGATAGAAAGTTTCATTAACTATTCCTAAAATTTTTTTTATCCATCCAAATGTTATACAAAACTACATTATTGCTATACCGGAGTCTGAAGAATTTTTGAAAAAGGCATTTGAAACAATCCATATGTGAGGACTACGGATGCAAAATGTATATTTTGTTCGGCTAACTTGAACTGTAACAAATAAAAAAGGAAACACTATGTATAATTATTCGACCAGCGCACAGAGCATGCGATCTTCAGCGATACGGGAACTCATGAAACTCGCGGCGGATCCTTCAATTATATCCTTTGCCGGCGGTATGCCGAACAATCAGCTTTTCCCCTGTGAAATCGTTGAAGAGTTGTACCACAGTCTGCCTCTTGCCGAAAAACAGGCGGCGTTTCAGTATGGGCCGACTCCCGGCTATCCACCACTGCTGGAGGCTCTGAAAGAGTATCTGCGATCACGGGGACTGCCGGTTGACACAAACGAATTAATGGTTACCAGCGGTGCGATGCAGGCTATCAGTATCATCAGTAAAGTATTTGTCGATACCGGTGATACCGTCATCACCGAGTATCCATGCTTTATCGGCGCTGTCGCCGCATTTAAATCCCACGGCGCCAACATAGCCGGCGTGCCCATTGATAACGACGGGATGGATTGCGATCAATTCAGAACAGCGCTCTCACGCGATACCAAAAGAGTGAAACTGGTGTATCTAAGCCCCTATTTCCACAATCCGGCGGGCATTATTTACAGCCAGGAACGGAAAGATGCGGTTGCCGCACTCCTGGCAGAACATCAGGTGGTCCTGCTGGAAGACGATCCCTACTGCGAGCTCTACTTTGACGAGGCCGACAAACCGCTCACTACACCGCTGAAAGCCACAGCGGACAGTCGGTTTCCCATCTGTTATGTCGGATCTTTTTCAAAGATAATGGGGCCGGGTATGCGCCTGGGATATATTCTGGCGCCGCCTGAAATCACTGAAAAATGCGCTCTGGCAAAACAGTCAATGGATTCCTGCTCCGCCACCTATACCCAGGTTCTTGCTAAAGCCTTTCTGGCTGAGAATCAATTAGCACCCTATGTAGAAAAGCTCAGGCCTGTCTATAAAAGACGTGCCGATATCATGTTGAATGCACTGGACGAACATATGCCGCGTGAGGGTATCTCATGGACCAGACCCAAAGGCGGTTTCTACGTATGGGTCACCCTGCCGGAACATATGGATTCAACTGATGTGTTTAAGAAAAGCCTGGAAAAAGGCACCGCATTTGTTGTTGGCAGCGCATTCGATCCGCAGGGAGTTAAAAATAACTGTTTCCGGCTGGCATTCTCCCATACGCCGGAGGAGAGAATAGCCGAAGGGGTGGAAAAGGTAGCACATGCAGTAAAAGAGTTATTATAGTAAAAGCAGAATATTGATAAAAACACAATATCTACCTGTATTTTTACGTAATTTTGATAAAAAATTGCCGATATTGTATTATATTTATAGAGAGTTGAGAATTGTATTATCACAATATGGAAGTAACTATTATGAAAACAAATCTATTGAAAGCCGGAATATTTCTGATCTGTATTATCAGCCTGGCTGTGAGCCAGACCGTTGAAGCGTACAAAGATACTGAAAAAAAAGAGGGTATATCATTTTTCGATCCGTCACGACTGACGATTAATCATGCGCTCTCATTCGGTATGTCCTCATCCTCCGCATATTCAGGACTGAAGCATCAGAGCCTGTATACAACGATGATGACCTATCAATTCAGTAATCCGGTCACCCTCAATCTCAATTTCAGTCTGCCCATTCATTCGACCTATTCATCCGAATTTAATCTTAACGCCGATAATATCCAATCCCTGGATTATTTCAAGAATATCCCCTTTGATGCACATTTGCGGTGGCAGCCGAGCGAAAATTTTGCGGTCCAGTTAAGTGTTATCAGAAATACGGGAGCCAGCCCGTTCTACTATTCTCCCTTTTATTCACCGTTCTATTCGCCCTCGTCATCCTACTATCGTACGAGAGAGAAGAGCATAAAAGAAGAAGATAAGGATAAGTAACAGGCGGGACCGGGGAGAGACATTCTAATCTATATTATTCTTTTTATAGTCTTCTATTACTTTCTTATTCACCCGATACACGGCAGTGGCATCATTACGCCTGCTTAACCGTTTTTCTATGGTACTGCCCACTTTCTGCCACAGCTCTTTCGGGTCAATCGGTTTGCCCTTGCGCAGTTTGAAGGATTTCAGAGCTTCATTAATTTCTTTGTCAACCTCTGCCCGTGTAACACCGTACATGCCCTGAAAATATTCATACAGCTCCTGCTTTGAATCCCAGGTAAAATTAACAATGCGCTGCTTCAGCTCTGTTTTCTTTTTATCTTCCGCCATGGCTATGCCCTCTCATTAAAAACCGATAATGCAGCAGACAACCTCTTAGTAATATAGTAAATTGGTTATATAGTTTTGTCTATAGAAATCCAAAATAAATAATCGACCGCCACTGTGTGAAGCAATGACGGGGAAATCTATGTTGGAGTGATGGAATGACGTGGTGGTTTTGAGAGGATGAAAATGATTTGCATAGTGCTGACAGACGATAGTTTGTTATTGTTAAATTGATGTTAAAACTTAATTGCAATTTCCAGATTTCATCTAAAGGAGGATACAACCTATGAACAAATGGACCGCTCTCGCATGAATAACGACTATTATCCTGAGTATTACATTTCCTTTGTTTTCTCAAAAAAATACCGTTTCCCCAGACAATTGATTATCCGGGCTGTATAAAGCCGGCAATAACGCAGGATGAAATGAACGATGCGGTAGCCACTTATTACGATTTCTGGAAAAACAGTTATCTGAAAGAGTCTCAGAAAACAGCAGGCGGGTATTACATCGAATCAGGAGGCACGGGCGGCGCATGGAAAAAATCGACTATATCCTCAATGCATGGCTGGGGTATGATCATCTTTTCTCTCATGGCCGGCTATGATCCACATGCACAGAAATATGTGGACGGCATGTATAAATTTTTTCTGGAACATCCCAGTTGCGAAAACCACCCTCTCATGTCATGGCAGGTATTGGCTGATGAATCGGATTCTTCCGATTATTCCAGCGCTGAAGGTGACTTTGACATAGCTTATGCACTGATGCCTGCAGAAAATCAGTGGGGTAATGACGGTGATATCAATTACCTGATGGAAGCGAGAAAGATGATTATCAACGGTGCTAACAACGGCGTGAAATTTTAGTAAACCCAACGTTTTGAAAATGTTGAGAATAATACAGTATAATACCGGCTATATTGACGAAGAACTCTCCAATTTTTACTATAAAGGGAGAAGAAAATAATTTAACTATAAATCTATGAAGAAAATCAATTAAAAAATGTCCAATTTCAAACCGGTGGCTTTACACTACTTTTAAAACGGTGATGACAGCTTGTGATGCAGATTAACAAGCGGGCCGGGAAAAGTCGGCAGGTGTGCAGGAAGTTTCAGTTTGTGCGATGATAAGGTTATGGCGTATAACTAAAAATAAAAATTAACCAAATAACTCTTCTGTGATTTAATTTTAAATCGTCGAAGCACAAATCACGGGCACAGACACCACATCTTTTACCTGCTCTGCCTGTTTCCGATCTTTTACCACACCAATAATTGTTGAACCGGAGCCGCTTAAAACAGCGTTGAGGCATCCGGCATCCAGCAATTCCTCCTTGATCTGTTTCAGTTGCGGATAGTGTTTAAAAACACTTTCTTCGAAGTCATTATGCATTAACGCGATAACCGCCTCATGGTTACCGGCCTCAAGTGCCAGTCTCATTTTCCTGGTTTTATCGGTATCCTGTCCAATACGGGAATAATCGATACTGTTGTAAGCCTCCCGTGTGGAGACGCCAAAATCAGGCGTTGCAAGGACAAAATCAAAACTGCAGAGGGTCGGGATGGATTCGAGAACGCCGGTCGCTTCAGTATCGAAAGCGGTACCACCGATAAAATAAAAGGGAATATCCATTCCGACTTTTCCGGCTATGGTATAAAACTGCTCTTTATTAAGATTGAGCTGCCAGTACTTGTTCAGAAGAGACAACACGGTTGCAGCATTGGTACTGCCGCCGGCAAGTCCGCCTTTGACAGGTATATTTTTAACAATAATAATGTGCACATTCTCTGCTATATCATACTCTTTCTTCAGTATCTCAACTATCCTCCAGCATATATTCCGCTCATCAGTTGGAACCTCAGGATGATCACAGGTAATTCCGATAGTATCGGACGGTTTTATTGAAACGACATCATGCAGATCTATCTGATGTTTAAGAATATTCAACTCATGGTAGCCGGCATAGGGGCCTTCCTTGAGTTTGCGAATAATATCAAGCGAAAGGGTTATGCGGGTGTATGATTTTTCTTTAATCATCTTAGGAACTGAATTATTATGGAGTATATATTCTTATTTTTTAAGCTTCTTTTCAATTAAGTTAAGCACATTCTTTGCGACAGTTACAGCCTCCATTGCATCTTCACGTTCAGGGTCATCCCAAACACCGGGGTACCTCATCTCTACCGCATAATTTGATAAAACCGCACATTGTTCCCGAAATGATTCCAGTTCCTTGTGATATGGCGCTACCATGTCAAGTAAACGGACCAGGTGGTGAATTTTAGGAAAGGGGATATTATGGTGTGTAAGTAAACCCTTGAGAGCTTTTTCAACTGTTTGTTGAGCATGAAAACAGACAGTATCTGTCGGACCATCTGATATCTGTAATATCTTTTCCGCTGTGACCAGATCATTTCCCGCCTTATGTAACCATTGAAGTGCGAATTCATGATTTTTTTTCATAAACAACCTTTCCATTATTCAACGCTTCTGTTACGATATGATTGGGCGTACCATTCCATCTGTCAAATTCTTCAGGAGTAAATACCAGGAAATCAATTGCACAAGGCATTGGGCGAAACAGGAGCTGTAATGGTACCGACCTTTTGTTATGCGGCATGTCTGATTCCATTATGACAAGTAAGTCTACATCACTATCAGGACTTCCTCTATTTGAAGCATAGGAGCCAAAGAGTATAATCTTCTCAGGATTGAAGTGTTGTGCTATCTCTTTAACAATGTTATCTATTGTTTCCTGACTTACTAATTCACCGGGTTTTTGCTCTTTTAATGCAACTGTTTTCATATATATCCCTGACATCCAATTTTTAGAAAGATAATCTCTTTTTTCATAATAACACAGATCACAATAATAATATATTTCATTACATACATAATTCTAATAACAAATGTGAGCAGTATTTAACAACATCACCAGTCATCTGGCATCACAAATTATCTGGCGTTCATGCTAATATCCTGTACTGTTCTTCTCACTTATCTTTTTAAGGTTCTCTTTCGCTTCTCTGTAGCCCTGGTTAATTTCAATCGCTTTAGTAAAATAGCAGCACGCGCTGTCCGTTTCTCCCATGTTTACAAGCGCCACACCGATATTATTGTATGCATATTCATTATCAGGTTTAATCCTGATCGTTTCATTATAATGGTTTATCGCCTCCCGGTATTTTCCCAGTCTGGTAAGTACATAACCGATATTATTATGGGCATTCATATTATCAGGCTCAAGATTTATTGTCTGCCTGAAAAAACGCTCCGCTGTTCTGTATTTTTTAGCTTTTACATATGCTATACCCAAATTATAGGTGACCTGTGTATTATAGGGATTCCAGTCTACTGCCTTTTGTAACATGGTAATATCCCCGGTCTTGAGGTACTGCCTGAACCAGTCCATTGCAATAATATTCTTCAGGTTATATTCACGGATAAAAGCAGCCTTGGCGATGGAAGAATCGGAAGGGCGGCTTTCGAAAACTGTCTCAGGCGGATCCATATGCCGTTTAATTGCTTCTAACATCCTTTCAATATATTTAACATGATAGTGTTGCTTTTTTGACACTTCATATTCAAGCACCGGTTTATCATCGGTATAGACAACTGCGCCCTCCGTTAATCCCAGCAAGCCTCTTTTCCCGCAGAGGAACCCGGCAGCAAAGACTTCCGGAAAATAGAGTCTGTTTTTATATCCGCCCCAGTAGTAATACTGCAAATCATTATGGGCCTTACCCTCTCTGCCCATGTGCGCAATTCTGCTTTTTGTCAGTTTCAACTGTTTCTGCACGGACCCGATTACTAAAAATTCATTACGGTTATACCAGAGCATACTCTCCGGGAAAACCTCAATAAAGGTGCGCAGCACAGAAAGCAGTTTTTCTCTGTCAAGAAAGGCCAGCGGTACAAACTGGCATACGATACCTCCGGGCTTTAATTTTTCTTTGATTATTCTGTAGAAGTCCCGGGTGTAGAATGCAGCAAGCGACGGCCTGAACATCTGACCGATCTCAATAGAAACTATATCATAATTCCGACTTGTTCCGGAAAAATAGTTACGCCCATCCTCGACAATTGTGTTAACCCGGGGATCATCAAGCCAGTCTGCATCAAAATATTTTCTGATAATATCAAACAGCTCTGGCTCTATATCGATGCAATCGAGCCGGTCAATATCATAGTAAAGGAACCGGGAGGCTGTCTGTCCCACCCCGACACCTATCACGGCAACGTCCTTTGGAGCAGCATGGAGAATCATCGGAATATGGGCTGCCATTATCTGATGGTTTTTCTCCTGCTCACCCTGCCATAGTCGGTCAATTTCAAGAGTATTGATCGTATCGGTCCGCACCACTGCCAGATTGGCATTGATACCTTCCCTGAAATCAACGAGCTCATGTTCGCCTGTAAGAAAGTCCTCAGGCAGACGGGTGCCGGTTACCTTTGGGACAGCATACCAGAACAGCAGCAATAGCAGTATCGGAGAGATTCTGAAAACAGATCGGTAATTCTTATTGCCTGATAACGCAACGATCATTCCTGCGCAGATACTGATCCCGGTGGTTATCAGTATACTCTTCTGTATCCCCAGTACCGGTATGGTGAGCAATCCGATACTCAGTGAACCAAAAACACCACCCAGTGTATTCACTGCCGTCATGGTACCGGCTCCGACACCTGCATAGAACGGACTCCTTACCACCATGCGGATCGCAAGAGGAAACAGTGCTCCTGAGAGAACTGACGGAATGAGAAATATCACCATAATTATAAGTATCAGTTGCGTAGTATTCTGGGTATCTATAAAATCACGCCACAGGTATGCTGGTGCAAACAAAACCAGTATTACGCTGAGCCCAGTCAGCATACTGACGATGCCAAAGGTAAAGGGCAAATCCTTTACCTTGTCTGAAACAGACGATATACACAGTGATCCGAGCACAATGCCCGCAAGGATACAGATAAAAGTGATTGTATAGGTATGAATGGTATTATGGATTATCAGGGTCAGATATCGTGCCCAGATAATTTCATTTCCCAGCGCGACAAATCCGGTAAAAAAGAATACGATACCAATAACTATCGTACTGATATATCGAATCGGCTCCTTCTGTGGATCCCGGACACCGTGTACATTTTTATGCCGGGTTATCTCCCTTTCGGACCGTGCAGTTCTTTGATGCAACGCTGTCAATCGCAGATTTGCCACAGTAATTCCGATAACAAGGTTCACGATGCTGCAGGCAATTATCGTTCGCATAATCCCTATATACCGCAGAAGAAAAAAACCGCACACCATAGCACCCATCACGGCCCCGGCAGTATTCAGTGCATAGAGCAATCCAACGGAAAAACCGATTCGCTCTTTAAGATCAACATATTGCCTGCAGAAAAGCGGTAACGTCCCTCCCATAAGAATAACCGGCGGGAGAATAATGACAGCACTGAGCAGAAACCTGACCAGGGATACCATACCGGGATGGGTATAAATATGGGGATATAGTGCGATATACACATTTTCCAGTGCAGGAAACAGCGCAAGGGTTAAAACGGCAAAGACACCGACACCGATCTCAAGAAATGCATAGACCCGCAACGGTCTTGACACCTTAAGACTCAGCCTGCCGAAAAGATAACTGCCGAGAGCGAGACCGGAGAAAAACAGAGCGACAATCGTGCTCACCGCAAAGAGGGTATTACCGAAAACAAGGGAAGACCTTCGTATCCAGCACATTTCATAACAAATACCGGTAAAACCTGAGAAGAAAAAACACAGCAATGCAATGCCGTATATCCCCCGGACAGCTTTAATACCGGTGCGTGTGGTCTGTATACTATTCATCACCATCTTACTATCACCTGAATTGAACGACTCAGGTAAAATAAATAAAGGAACCGACATCATCTGCCGGTTCCCTTTTTGGGAGTGGGACAGTTGTACGAAGTACAACTGCTCGTGTTATCTCATCACGGAACAGGTACGAACCTTTGTTCCACATTCCGACGTTATTCTATAGAGATAAACGCCGTTCGGAACAGCATTACCACTGCTGCCGGTACCGTCCCATATCAGAGTATGAGAGCCTGCCTGCACATCGTTCTGTGTTTTCCGGTAAACACTGCGTCCTTCTACAGTGAAAACATCAAACTGTATAGTTCCCGCTTTTGGCAGACTGTATCGTATAACCGTTGCATTGTTAAAAGGATTCGGGCATGCTTCTCCAAGTGTAAAGCTATGGAGTGTATTACCATTTGGAGTTGCAATGCCGGTTGAACCTTCATAAAGATACGGTTTGCAATTATGATGCGTCACGGTAATATAGACATCCTCGGTGATATCGGGAAGTTCCAGAGTCAGTTCACCTGAAGCATCAGTGAAACCTGAACCGAGACGCTCGTAATCCGCTTTTTTAACAATGCCGACAAGTGCCTCTTCAACAGGAGAGGTACCGTCAGTTACTTTAACCGTAAAAGGGCCTTTTTTAACAACCCCATGCTCCACTTTTAATTCAGGCAATGGAGAGACCGTAAAGGGGGCCACTTCAGGATCACCGAATATCATTGCATGCAGAACATCTGAGGTGGTGCTGTTCACGACTGATTTTGCATACGTTTCAGCAGCACTCACATGCCATATACCCTCCTCAAACATACCTATCCATAAATATTCTATCAGGTCCTCCATGGTCATACCCATAGATACCGTACCTGCAAGCACACCGAGCGCACCTTTAGGACTGTCAATACTTCCTTCGGACATCAGTGCTTCAATGATGCAATAATATCCGTCATACTCGCCATTATTACACCCGATACTGCTGATAAACGGTAATTTACGTCCGTTAGTGAGGTTTTGAACATTTGAATTTCGAAAGTTCACACTGCTCATCCAGGTTTGACTTCCGTGACCTTTGTACCCCCAGAGTGAGAGGCCGTCATTGAAGTGATCCTCTAACCCGGTTCCGCTGAGACCTCCTTCATAGTAAGCTTTACATTCCAAGCCTCCCTTCCTTATAGTATTTGCCCATCTATCAGCGGTTTGATTACCATTAAGTCCGTCACAGCCGAATGTTTCCGCTTTATTAAACCAGCTCCCTTCATCATACGGCTCCATTTCGTGCATTCGAATTTTCCATGTCTGGTAAGTTAAATTTTCAGGATCGTCACTGCTGCCACCGGTAATGCGGCCGACATGAATATCCGGCACCCTGTCATTAGTCACACAGCCGTATATGTGATCTTTCGCCCCTCTCCTGCTGGGAGCCGGTACAACATTTTCACTCCCGATTATAAAAAGGTACTCCGGAGGATTGTCCCAGGTATTGAAAGCATCTTCAATCCAGTTATCAACCGCACTTGCGCTGGAGCCGCCTACGGTGTCAACATCTATCACGACAACATCATAGCCCTTGCGCTTTTTCCAGTTGATAAATTCCTCCACCGCCTCCAGCGTTGAAGAACTGCCCAGAAACATATAACAGCCGACCTCTTCCCGTACAGGGATTGTTGAAAGTTGCGTATCGAAATTAAGCACCTTTTTGTAAATAGGCAGAAAAGAGCGGGTAAGGCTTTTACACTGCCTAAACAATTCGTGCTCCCCTTTTTCATTGGTGAAATGCAGCGTCATCACCGCGCTCGTAACCATTAACACTTCATTTGTCACCGGATTAACCCGGACAGGACAATACCAGACGTTGGCAACCCGTATATCACGTAATATTTCAAAAGAAGATATTTTAGCACAGGAGTTGGGAAAATACGCTGATTTGTCATATACATTCTTGTCAATCTCATACGGAAATACCTCTCCGCACAGTGAAGGAGGATATTGATAGGGCATTACATTATAGGAACCCAGCTTCAGAGTCTTTTCACTGATTACTTCAACGGTAACGTTCCCAGTATTCGGAATCATTACATATTTACCGATGATCGGCAAATCCGGTCTGCCCACTTCCCCAAGGACTCCGCCGCCCTCAGGAATTCTGAATTTCGAAGCATAGCCGAACTCAAACAGATACTCATTTTCCACGGTAAGCTCCGGCAGATTAAATTCAATGGTTACACTGTTTTGATTTGATGTGAGTACCCGTGCGACTTCAGTAGCACCGGTATTACGGTACACTGTTTCAGCGTCACTGAACATCCATAACGCAAATAAGAATAAGATGAAGGAACTTAATACTCTCATAATCGCCCCCTTTTCATTGAGAGTTACAAAGATAAAAACAGAATCCACGATTCCTATTTCTGTTTTTGTTGAAAAAAATGTTGATAGTTAAAATTATTTTTCCTCTATTATCAATCAATGGGCCCAACCATATAGACACCGCCACGTGATGTCGATACCCATTTATAATTTTTCGCATCAATTTGGATGGTAAACATTTCGTATGCGTTAGATGTAATGATGGAGGTTTTTGTATTATAAGCAATCATTCTCGTATTGTCATACCGGAATAACCGGCCGCCTTCATAAGTGCCGAACCATTTGATATTATCCTTGTCTACTGCAATGGCGGAGACAAAGTATTTATAATTATTGTGGGGTCCCGTATGAATAAAGTTCCATGAAGTGTTGTTATAGACTGCCACACCACCGTTGGTACCTATCCATTTATTGTTATCACCATCGACATATATGGCAAAGATACCCAGGGAGGGCAGGGTCGAATTTGTCGTATTGAATGGTTTCCAGATGCTGCCGTCATAAGTGACAATACCGCCGCCGTCAGTACCGAGCCATACCACACCGTCATGGTCGACGGCAATACAGTAAATTTCTTCACTCCCGGGAATATTCGGAATCGGCCAGTCATCCGGGGTATAGACATCCCACAAGCCGTTCCCGTCATACACAGCCGCACCGGAGTCAGTACCGATCCAGAGGTTGCCTTTGTTGTCAACAACCACCTCAAACACTGAATCGTCGGGTAAAGGCGTGCTTTCTGATGTAAAAGTCTCCCAGGCTGTACCGGTATATTTTGCGACACCGTTGGTTGTCCCGAACCATACCACGCTGTCTCCCTGCAGCGCGACAGAGGCTACCGAATCCGACAGCAGGCCGGAGTTACTTCGATTATATACCTGCCAATCAGAGCCGTCGAAGCTGACAGCTCCTGCAGCGGTACCGAACCATTTTATACCGTCAGACCCAATAACTATATCCAGCACATTATCAATTGGCAATCCGGAATTGGCTGTTGTATAATGATACCAGCGTACAAAGGCTTCCCGCTGTACGGTTCTTCCGGAATTTATAGTCACGGTGTCGATCGCTTTCTGCGGATTGCGATCAGCAGGAAGATAATACATAGCTGAATACAACCCTGCAGGTAACGAATCGAAATATACTACCTGGAATCCGGTATCAAGCCAGTGACTCTGTGCCAGTGAGGTATACAGCGTCGCCCCCTCCACGGCAATCACTCCGTTTATGTCATCAATCGTGTCCGGTACTATACATTTCAATGTTCCGGAAGCAGTGAGTTTATCCGGTGAAATAGCAATTGTATCGGCATCGACGGCGATATTCGGATGGAACATGTATACGCCTTTATCAGGCTGTACCGCCTGAATATTAAACGTTCCCTTTTGTGTCAGTTTGAACACATACTCACCGTTTACTCCTGTCGTATCATGCATAAACGCAGGCAGTGGATCATCTTTCACAGGAATATACTCCGCCGGAACAATGGTTACCCGGGTACCTGAGGCATATACACCGTTTTCATATTTCACCGAACCGATAACCAAATAATAATCAAACGCCTCGATAAACACGGTGTCAAGAGATGCCACGGTAAATGATTCTATAAGGCTAAAGGTCTCTTTTGTATTACTGTACTTCAATTCTGAAAAAGTTGCAGCGGGAATATTGTCGATGTGCAGAGAATACAGCCCGTCCTGCACTACCGAGCCTTCAGCCAGACTCCGGTAAATGGTGGTTCCCGTGATAAATACATATCCGTTGGTAACATCCACCGTATCCGTGAGTATCACCTTTAGAACCCCGGATTTCCTGAGCGTATCAACCAGTGAAAGAACACCTTCATCCGACACAGTAACCTGCGGTCTGAAGAAGTATTCGTTATCCTCCGTATTCCGCGCAAGAATATTGTAATCACCGGCAGGTAATGCATTAAACGCATATCTTCCCTCCCTGTCTGTTATCGCCTGCATGGAATCCGGCAGAGAGCCCTGCGACACAGGGTTGTAATCAACAGGTACAATTTCAATCCGTGTCCCGAAAGCGGGTATCCCGCTCTCGAACAATACCATCCCTATAACCGTTTCAGTGCCGCCGCCGTCGGAAACCTGCACCGGCTGATTGGAGCAAAATACTCCGGCAAGGATTAAAGGCAATATCATCCAATAAATAAAATGCACCGTTTTCATTACTGTCTTCTCCCCTCCGGTTTAGACAGAGGAAAAAACTGATAGTTAAGCTGATACACGCGATCCGGTGACCGGTCCTTCTCAGCCATACCAAGAAGTTTCCTTCGAAAACTGGCGATTTCCTCTTTCATAGCGTTATAGGTAGCTTCAGAAATGCTTACCGTTAGGGTTGACATGTCAACTTTTTTCAATTCCGTTCTGTCATACGACTCATCCGCCATGGCCATCATTGTTTTCTGGAAGTTAATAATATTCAGCAGATTAACCCGTTTATCACCCTGCGGATAGCCGGTGGTAACAACCGGATCACAACGGTGGTAATAACCCTTTCTATCTTTTTCAATAAGGTGTAATTTTTCGAGTATCTGAACAGCTTTTTTTGCCTGATCCGGCCGTATTGACGGATTCAGGGCGCTGGCAAGCAGCGAATAGCTCTCTTTGGTATCCTTGCACTTGATGTATGAGATAAGTTCACGGATAGTAACATAGTACCATTTTGAAAAATACTCATACTGGTCCGCCAGGAGTTTATATGCCTTGGAATCATAAGAAGCCATCATTTTCTTGAAATAGAGTCTTTTTTCCTCGATTGATTTGGCTTCATTAAAGTAGACCATGTTTTCAAAATATTCGGCCTCTTTTCTGGTATGTTTCAGGGCATCAGAGAATTTAATTATCAGGGATCGGCTGAGACTCCGTTTGCCGTCAATAAGTTCTTTATAGAATCCGGAAGACTTTATTTGTGCTTTCTGGGCAAAATATCTATACGAAAAGGCCCTGCTCTGCTTCTTCTTAAATTTATAATAATCAGCAAGATACGCCCGATAATCCGTGTAATCGAATACACTTATTTCGTTGTCTGCTTTTTCCATACTGTAGGCGATAATAAATAAATTGTATACTTTTTGTGAACAGCTCTTTATCAAAATATAGCCAAAATTAGCAATTATTTCTCTATTTTCCTTAATACCTTATATTATTAATGTTCTCATTTTGAGAACATCTACTATAGAAATTATGACAATTACCCGATAAAAAAAAGGCGACTGACAAGCCGCCTTTTAATTATATCAGAAATAGGTTGAAAATATCAACTACAATTCTTTCTTTTCCTCCGCCAAAGGTTTCTGCTCCTCCTTCACTTCCTTTTCAGCACTGTCCTGCTCCTGATGTTCAATTATTTCTTCCACTTTCCCCTCAGACGCGGCTTCAGTTTCAGCAGTCTCAGGTTCAACCGTTGCAGGCTCTTCAGCCTTCGGTGAAGGAGTCACAGGCTCAACCTTTGCAGTTTCTTCAGCTTTCGGCTCAGGAGTCTCAGACTCTGAAGCTTCAGGCGGCTTAATCGCCCTTTCTTCATCTGCCGCTTCATCGGTTTTACCGGCACTCTCTTCAACTGCAGGCGCATCAGTGCTCTCACCTGCCTTCTTCTCAGATACAGCTTCAGGTGTTGCCGCCTCAGCAGCAGCGTCTTTATCGGCAGTTTCCTTCGCGGGCTTCCCTTTCTGTTTTTCAGACTTACCCTTTGCCTTATCGTCCTTTTTCTTTCCCTTCCTGGCACCTTCCTTTACCGGGTGTGCTTCAAGATAGGCCTGCCGCTCTGACTCATCTTTATCCTTGAAATACTCGGCGACACTGACAACGATCTTGCGTCCGTCAATATCAAACTCAATAACCCGTGCCACGGTCTTGTCACCTACCTGATAAATATCGGAAGGATGTTTCACCTCCTGCCCAAGCTCTTTTAAAGGAATAAATCCCTCGACATCATCAGTCAGATTGACCACGAGTCCGCGATCCAGGATACGTGCCACTTCACACTCGATATCCGAACCGACAACAAATTTCTCGGCAAGATCCGACCAGGGATCTTCGGTGAGCTGCTTGATACCCAGCGAGATACGGCGTTTTTCTTCATCAATGTCAAGAATCTTCACCTCAACAGTGTCACCCTTTTTGAGTATTTCACTAGGATGATTTATCTTCTTAGTCCATGACATATCGGAAATATGCACCAGGCCGTCAATACCTTCCCGTAATTCAATAAATGCACCGAAGACCGCAATATTTCTAACCTTGCCTGTAGTGGTGGAGCCGACAGGAAAGTCTGTCTGTACATTTTCCCAAGGGTCCGGTTCAAGCTGCTTGAATCCGAGAGAAATTTTCTGATTATCCTTATCAACCTTCAACACAACAGCTTCAACTATATCGCCGATACCTACAAGCTTTGACGGATGCTTGATATGTTGCGTCCATGACATCTCGGAAATATGAATAAGCCCTTCAATGCCCTTCTCAAGCTCCATAAATGCACCGTAATCGGTAATCGAGACGATTTTACCGCGTACCTTGGTACCTTCAGGATATTTCTCCTCAACATCTTTCCAGGGATGCTCGGTGAGTTGTTTCAGCCCCAGAGAGATACGTTCCTTGTTTTCATCAAAATCCAGCACCATGACCTTAAGACTGTCACCTAGAGCGACCACTTCAGAAGGATGGTTGACCCGGCCCCAGGACATATCGGTAATATGCAGCAGACCGTCAACACCGCCCAGATCGATAAATGCACCGAAATCGGTGATATTTTTCACGGTGCCCTCCCTGACCGTGCCCTTTTCCAGTTCGGCAAGAATCTTCTCGCGCTGTGCCATACGGCCCTCTTCGAGGATTACCCGGCGCGATACCACAATGTTTCTGCGCGTCTTGTTAACTTTAATAACTCTGAATTCAAAGGTCTCGCCAATAATGGCATCCATATCCGGTATCTGCCGCAGGTCAATCTGCGAGCCGGGAAGAAAGGCATCAACACCGAACAGATCAACGACAACACCGCCTTTAATCCTGCGCAGCAGCTTACCTTTTACCGTGGTCTGGTTCTCATACGCTTCGTATATCGTATCCCATACTCTGAGAAAATCCGCACGTGATTTTGAGAGAATAATATTTCCTTCACTGTCTTCAATCTGTTCAAGGAATACGTCAATCTCATCGCCTTCCTTGAACTCCTCGATGTTTTTAAACTCATTAATCGGAATAACGCCTTCCGACTTGAAATTAACATCGACAAACACTTCCTTGTCGGTGATTTTAAGGATTTTTCCTTTAACGACCTGTCCTTCAGTGATATTCTCAACAGATTCGAAATAGTCCTCAAGCGCTTCTTCAACTTCACCGGGTTTGTAATAACTTTCTTCAAACTCCGAAAGGTCGACTTCGTTACCTTCGGCATCAACACCGACAAGGGGTTTCTTTTGTTTGAGTGTCTCAGACATACTAATCCTGACTAATGGGTTAAGGTTGAATAGTTCAGTTAATTAACGGTTGTTCGGAAAAATCGTTTTGAGAATCTTTTCCGAACGGAACAATAGAGTATTTGGAATAGTGGAGTAATGTAAAAACATTCCGCCCATACAACAATAACAATCTCCCATTACTCCGGTACTCCAACATTCATTTCATCTATATTTTTATGATTTCTTTAATCAACTTATATATTTCCGACGACGCCGCACGCTTTTGCCTTCTTGACAATATACTCCACCTGCTCCTCAAGCGTCATGCCGGTGGTATCGAGCTCCTCGGCATCGTCAGCTTTCCGCAACGGGCTGTTTTCCCGTGTTGAATCCTTGGTATCCCGCGCCTTAATCTCCGCCACCAGCTCCTCAATGCTTTTATGCTCACCGATTTTCTCGAAATCCTTCTGCCGCCGTCTGGCCCGCTCCTCTACCGACGCCGTCATAAAAATCTTAACCGCAGCGTCGGGGAATACGACCGTACCTATATCCCTTCCTTCGCAAACCACCGTTGCGGATTCTGCAAGTCTGCGCTGCTGTTTTACCAGTTCCTCCCGGACAACGGTCGGTTTACAGTAGTCGGAAACATGGCGGGTTACCTCATCCGTGCGTATCGCTTCAGTGACATCCTCACCGTCCATCCAGACCTGCATGTCCGGCGGCGCACCGATAAAATCTATGGTCGTCCCCCTGACACACCCGGCAAGAGCCTCCGTATCAGTAACATCAATATGCTCCTGTAAACATTTCAGGGTAATTGCCCGGTACATTGCACCCGTATCAAGATGCTGTATTCCAAGCTGTTGTGCAACCAACCTGGCTGTTGAACTCTTTCCGGAACCTGCCGGACCGTCAATAGCAATAACCATGATATTCTGATAAGCGATTATTTCCCATACAATATATCTAATCAGATATACAATCAAAAGAATCGTTGTAAAATAGTTGGAACGGTGAGCCTGTGTCAAGGTATACATGCAATATTACAGATGAAGCGCCTTGCCCGATATTAAGCAGGGACAATTTTGAAAATAAGTGAAACATTAAAAGAAGTTGTTATGGAAAGAAAATGAAACATTACACCGTGCAATCGACATCCTTTATCCGTAACTTCCTATACTCAGTATCACGGTATCGCTAAAGCTTAAAAACTATTTCCATTCAACCACGACCTCTTTATTAGGTAAAAAATCTTTCTGACAAAAACCCATTGTAAGGTGAGTGTTAGATGAAAAAACAGTATCACAGGGAGATGAATCCCCTCGGTGCCGTGTCATATACACATCCTTGATAAAAAGTGGCTGGTACAGGACAACTCAAATTGCCTACCTGAAATATAATCCTTCTAAAAAGGAAGATAACCTCCAAAAATGTCCTGTTTTTGAAAAAACGTTTTCTGTGAGAAAACAGCGGTTTTATTGAAAGAAAAACCAATATCAAAGCGATACACTCGTCATTAAGTAAACACATTTCCAAAAAATTCAATTCCTCCATTTATACTCAGGTTTCATGACATATTTTATAACATTGCTGAATTGAAACACACAAAAATAATATTGAAGGAGAGTACATGATCGCAAAAGAAACCATTCTGGCTAATTTGAAAAACTGTCTTACCCGGACCGATTTCCTTAGCCTCCCGAATCCCAGACGGGGCAAGGTACGGGACACCTTTGATCTGGGTGATAAACTGGTTCTTGTTACTACCGACCGGCAGAGCGCCTTTGACAGGATTCTGGCATCCGTTCCTTTTAAGGGGCAGGTGCTGAATCAGGTGAGCGCCTTCTGGTTTGAAAATACCACGGATATCGTACAGAATCATGTGCTTGAAATACCGGATCCGAATGTGACGGTTGCTAAAAAATGCAGTGTTTTTCCCATTGAATTTGTGGTACGCGGCTACCTGACCGGCTCAACCGACACATCCGCCTGGACACAGTATTCAAAAGGGGTGCGGAATTTCTGCGGTAACACCCTTCCCGACGGTATGGTGAAAAATCAGAAATTAAACCAGCCGATCCTTACCCCCACAACCAAATCTGAGGAACACGATGAATCCATTTCAGCGGAAGAAATAGTTGAACGCGGGATAATAGATGAAGACACCTGGAAGAAGCTTGAAAGCATTGTTTTTTCCCTGTTTTCTTACGGCGCCAGTATTGCCGCGCAGCATGGCCTTATTCTGGTGGATACCAAATATGAAATAGGCAGGGATGAAAATGGAGAAATTACCCTTATTGATGAAATCCATACACCCGATTCTTCACGTTACTGGCTTGCGGATTCCTATGAAGAACGTTTTGCGGAGGGCCGGGAGCCTGAAAATATTGACAAGGAATTTCTGCGGCTCTGGTTTCGCGATAATTGTGACCCCTATAACGATCCTGAGCTGCCACCGGCGCCCGATGACCTCGTGGTTGAACTATCTTCACGGTATATTAAACTGTACGAAATGATTACGGGCGGAGAATTCAGGATAGATGCGGATACGCCGATAGAGGAGCGACTTAAGAGGAACCTGCAGAAATATTGTAACTAGTAAAAAACGAAGGGAAAAAATATGGCAAGAGATCAGGACGCCATGTCCGCCATAGTCGGTTTATGCAAACGCCGCGGCTTTATTTTTCAATCGAGTGAGATATACGGTGGATTAAACAGTTGCTGGGATTATGGTCCCCTTGGTGTCGAATTGAAACGAAACGTTAAAGAGGCGTGGTGGAAGTCAATGGTTTCGACCAGGCGCGATATCGTGGGTCTCGACGCGTCGATCCTCATGCATACCAAGGTATGGGAAGCCTCCGGTCATCTCAAGGGATTCACCGACCCCCTGGTTGACTGTCTGCTGACTAAAAAACGGTTCAGAGCCGACCATATTAAGCCGCAGTCAGGCACTGTCCTGCGGTTTACCGGTGCGAAAGACCGTAATTCAGAAGCTGTAAGCACAGAACCGTATGCGGTTCTTGCAACGACAAAGGGTGATATTGATAAAGCAAGAAAAACCGCGCGCGAATTCTACCGGTCCCGTGGTATTGCAGAACCGGAACTTCTCGGTGAAACACAGGAAGAGGTGGAAAACACCACGCGGTTTAATCCGGAAAACGGTGGGCTTCTTACGGAACCGAGAAATTTTAATCTCATGTTTAAAACATTTATGGGCCCGGTCGAAGATGATTCTACGGTAGTGTTCATGCGTCCGGAAACGGCACAGGGGATATTTGTCAATTTCCTCAATGTGCAGCAGGCATCACGTCTCAAGCCGCCCTTCGGCATTGCCCAGATCGGCAAGAGTTTCCGTAACGAGATAACGCCGGGAAATTTCACCTACCGTACCAGAGAATTCGAGCAGATGGAAATGGAATTCTTTGTGCCGCCTAATGAGGACGAGCGGTGGTATGACTATTGGAAAAATGCCCGTTTTAACTGGTACATTGATTATGGCATTAAGAAAGAAAATTTACGTCTGCGGGATCATACAACGGATGAGCTCGCACACTATGCAAAGGCGTGCGTTGATGTGGAATACAACTTTCCTTTTGGCTGGAGCGAGCTTGAGGGTATTGCGAACAGAACCGACTTTGACCTGAAACAGCACTCGCGGTTCAGCGGGAAAAATCTCTCAGTCTACGATGAAGCGACCAAAGAGCACATGGTGCCCTATGTTATTGAGCCGGCGGCCGGCGCCGATCGCGCGGCCCTGGCCTTCCTGACCGATGCGTATGCAGTGGAAGGTGAAGGAAAGGACAAGCGAACGGTTCTGCGGTTTCATCCCGCCCTGGCGCCAATTAAAGTGGCGGTCCTGCCGCTGGTTAAACGTGACGGTATGCCGGAAAAAGCTGAGAAGATATATAACGATCTGCTTAGCCATTCGGTACACTCATTCTTTGATATAAACTCGTCAATCGGTCGGCGGTATGCCCGCCAGGATGAGGCAGGTACACCATTCTGCGTTACTGTGGACAGCCAGACACTGGAAGACGATACAGTCACGGTACGGGAACGTGACTCGCGCGATCAGTACCGTATCGCTTCGGGTTTGGTCGTGGAAAATATCACCTCAAAACTCAGGATTAGTTAACATTATGAAGATAAGAGTTATTGTTGCCATGGGCGGCCCGTCTGCGGAGCATGAAGTATCACTTGCGACGGGCCGGGAGATTCTCAAACATATCGATACCGCCAAATACGAAACACGCATTCTAATTATCAGTCGGGATAAGCAGTTCTTCTACAGTGATAAATCTGTTGCGTCGCTGGCGGATCCGGAGTTTACCGCTCCCGAAACATCATCGCATTTTACCGGACCGATAGCGCCTGCACAGTCGCAGGATGTCTGGGATGGCATGGATGTCGTGGTTCTGGCTCTGCACGGTGAATTCGGTGAGGACGGCAGGTTTCAGGGATTTCTTGACACTATCGGAATACCCTATACCGGTTCGGGGGTATACGCCAGTGCGGTCGGTATGGAAAAGATTGCTTCCAAATACATCTTTGAACAGCAGGGAATCACCACCCCACCCTATTCCGTCTATCATACTGACGGTTCGGGTATTTCCATACAGGACATCATTGAAAAACACGGGTTCCCCTGTTTTGTCAAGTGCCCGCAATCCGGCTCAAGTCGTCTGATGGGGCGGGCCGGCACCAAACAGGACCTTGAACATATGCTGAAAGAATTTGCGGCATTTGCACAGCAAATCCTCATAGAATCGAATATCGAAGGGGAAGAGTATTCCTGTCCGGTACTCGAGTACCCCGACGGCGAAGCCATGGCGCTGCCGCCGATTCTCATTCGTCCGGTACGGTCAAGCTATTTTGACTATAGAGCAAAATATACCGAAGGCGCCTGTGAAGAAATTGTTCCGGCTCCCTGCGATCCGAATCTGGCAAAACGGTTGCAGGACCTGTCGCTGCAGGCCCACAAGGTACTTACCTGCCGCGGACTCTCACGCACCGATATGATTGTCAAAGGCGACGGCATATATGTCCTTGAAACCAATACCCTTCCGGGATTAACCTCAGCTTCCCTGGCGCCGAAAGCCTTTGCCGCAACCGGTGGCTCCTATACGGAGCTTCTGGATATACTCATCGAAACAACCCTGGCGGGCAGAAAATAATGAGCTGGATACTGGGTATTGATACCGCTTCAGCGGAACTCAGTATAGGCCTTCTGCACGACGGCAAACCGGTTATTTCCTGCTCACGGTACGGACGTAATGCTCATGCAGAACACATCACCCGTGCGGTTAATTTTGTTCTGGACGGCGGGGGCATCTCAGCCGGGGATATCTCCCATGCCGCCATTGCAGTCGGCCCGGGATCATTTACCGGTTTACGAATCGGCATAGCCTTTCTGAAAGGATTCTTATTAACCCGCGATATACCCGTTTTTCCCGTTTCATCGCTCGAAAGCATGGCTGAAGCGTATCACGGATTCTCCGGAACAATTATACCGGTGATGGACGCTCGTCATGAAAATGTCTTCTACGCCCGGTTCACCGGTGAAAACGGTTCACTAACCCGCCGGAACGAGGATCAGATGATGACTGTACAATCGCTCTCAATATCCTATAAAAAGAATGATACAATTTTAGTTGATACACTGGGACATACGAAAAGTACCCTTCTCTCCATATTGAGAGAGTGGGGTACAGTACGTTCGGTAGATGAAATACCGTTGCAACGGGGGCTGGCATGCGCTGCTATTGCACAGCGTTCGGTAGATAATACATCCGCCTGGAAAAAATCCATCGATATTCTGCCGAATTATATGCAGCCCTCATACGCTGAAATAAAGAAAACAAGAAAGTAAGCCCTGACCGGTATGGCACAATATCCACTCATACTGACCGTTCTTCTCCAGGCAATTATTATACTCCTGTGTGTCGGTCTTATCTATTATCTATTTACCTCCTATCGTATATATCACAGCAAACAGCATCTGGAATCCGCCTTTGATTCGATCGAGGACCCCCTTGCGGTGGTTGATACGAGTTACACACTCCAGCGGGTAAATAAACCTTATGTATCCCTTGTGGGCCGGAATTATCGGAACGTTCTCGGAAAGAAATGTTATACCATTTTGCGGGGCAGGAGTTCTCCCTGTGAAGAATGCCGCCTGGTCGGTGTCCTTACCACCGGCACCAAATTCTATGTGCCGCAGTGCCCCCATCCGCAACAGGGTGAAGAGAAGAAAATATCAATCACATTTTATCCGTTCGCCGGTAAAAGAAATGTTAATCCCTGTATTATTGAGCATATCAGAGATATTACTGAGCTTGAATCCATGAAAAACAATCTTGAGCATGAGTATACCATTTTGTCCGATACAACCACGCTGCTGCGTCATGAACATAAGGTGATACACGAGGAGCTAAGCATTGCCCGTCAGATTCAACAGAGAATTATGCCGCAACGGGCACCACAGGTACCAGGTCTAAAAATCACCCACACCTATCATCCTATTGAACAGGTTGGCGGCGATATTTACGATTTTATCTCGGTTAATCCGCATCAACTTGGATTCTTTATCGGTGATGTTTCAGGCCATGGCCTGTCGTCAGCGTTTGTCAGCACCATATCAAAAATATTGTTATACCAACAGAGTAAAAAAACCATGCCGACCAATCACCTCCTCACCAGCATTAATCAGGATCTGATAGGCAATGTGGGCCGCTCGCACTACCTCACCTGTTTCTGGGGCATTTTCGACACCCGTGACAACTCGTTTACTTACTCGCGCGCCGGTCATCCCATGCCTATCGTGATACGGGCAAACGGAGACATTATCCAGCTTACCGCACAGGGAACGTTTCTGGGCGTCCTTGACAATCCGGCTATCGAACCGAAAAAATTCTTCTTCAGAAAAGGTGACCGGTGTATTCTTTTTACCGACGGCATATATGAAGTAAAGGAAATTATTGATCAGAAGATGGTAGTCTTCAGTTATAAACAGTTCCAGGATATTGTAGTGCAAACAAAAGTTCTGCCGCTAGAAGAGGTGTTGCCCTATATTAAAAACCAATTCGCACACTTCACGCATGAAGATGATTATACGCTCGTTGCCTTTGATATAACAGAGGACAGGCCGCAGGACATATCTCAGGAACTTCCCGGTTTCAATCGGGATGACGATATTGCGTATTATATCTTTACCTCTATGACCGAGATAGATTATTATTTTAAAACACTGGTAAAAAAGATGCGTAAAGCGGGATATTCCGATGCAGTGACAAAACAGGCTGAATACAGCATTATGAAGCTTATTGCTGTTGTTATAGAATCCTATGAACAGGAAGTGCCTGAAAATGAAGTTACGGTTGCCCACACGTTTCGTACTGATGAGCTGAGAATATGTGTCAAAGGAAAGAATACAACTTTCTCGACACACGAGTCATTCGGCGAAAAAATGATTAAGAGTGCACATGACAATGCCTTGTCTTTCTCACTGTATAAAAATGCATAAAGGACCCATGAAATTCGAGATTCCTTTCCTCTGTATTGTTTTTTCATACTGGATATTTGCTGAAGATATCCGGGATACTACTCTCACTGAAGACTCTGTAGTAGTCCCTGAATCTTCTCCTGATAATTCCACCTTTACAGCTATAGATACGTCCGGCATGTCTATTTCAAGTGAAGATTCCTTACCACCGTTAGATACCCTACCGGCAGACTCTCTCACCCGTTCAGAATCAGGTGATACCCTGGTTAAGCGGTTATCAACCGAGGCACTCCCGGCAGATTCATCCCGCATGACCGATACCACAGCAATCGACACCTCATATCGGGCATGGCATTTTCCTTATTTCGGTATCGGCATCGGGTGGGCACCGGGTTCATATCCCCTGTTCGAGGTATGGCAGGACGGTCTGGAGACTGAAACGAAAATAAACGAAATTATCCTGAGTACACTCCTTCCCGACAGTATCCTTACTGTTTCTATTATCGAGCCTCCCGCACCCTATACCGTTGTCTTTCCCGTGTATCTCTCTTTTACCCCACTGGTTACCGAAAACCATTCTCTCACGTTCAGCACCTCCTATTTCTGGATACGGAAAACCTTTCTGGCTTCCTATGCACTGGATACCCTGTCGGTGTCATATATAGAAGATAGACTTTCAATAAAGAATGTCTCGCTGGGGGTAAAGTATCATGTAAAGATACCGGATACCTATTTTAAAATAAGCACTGTCGAGAATACCTGTATAACCGTCGGTTTTAACGGTTCGCCTCTTATTGTGTTACGACAGTGGCGTAAACTGACGGGATTACCGGAATGGGAAAGCAACAGCTACGGTATCGGTGTCGGCTGGGTTGCCGGTATGACAACTTTCAAAAAACTGGGTGAGAAAAACGGTCTCGAAATAGGATTCACCTATAACGGCTCATGGAATGGGAGATTCGTCGATCCAATCTTCACCGGTAACCATCTCTTACGGGGCCATATTAACCCGTTTGATACTCACTATAACGAAGCGGTGGAATTTATAACCCATCGTTTTTTATTGCATTTTTCAATCTTGATTGGCAGGAAAAATTATCGAAAAGAAACGCAAACCAGCACCGTACTGCCGGAGGAATAGTTGTTACCGATATGCCAGTAAAAAAAACAAATAAATTTCTACCTAAAGTAAATAACACCAATATCGACGCTATTTACACCATTATAAAAAGGGAGTTCGAAAAACATACCATGCCGGTGGTTGACCTGATTCAGGTGCAGACCAGGGACCCTTTTAAGGTTTTACTCTCAACGATACTCAGTGCCAGGACCAAAGACGCGGTCACAACCGAAGCCTCTCAGCGTCTGTTTAAAAAAGTAACATCGCTCAATGATCTTTATACCATTTCCGTATCGGCACTGGAAAAACTCATCTATCCTGTCGGATTTTATAAAATGAAAGCCAGGCACTTGAAGGAACTGCCGAAAGTAGCAAACAAACTATATCAGGGTGAAATCCCGCAGACAGTTGACGAACTGGTGAAGCTTCCGGGTGTGGGAAGGAAAACGGCCAATCTGGTTGTCGCCGTGGCATTTAACAAACCGGCGATATGCGTTGATGTTCATGTGCACCGGATATGCAATCGCCTGGGATACGTTCAAACAAACACACCGCTGGAAACGGAAATGACGTTACGGGAAATATTGCCGAAGAAATACTGGATCACCATCAACTCCTTCCTGGTCTCCTTCGGCCAGCATCTCTGTTATCCGCTCAATCCCCGATGCGACGTATGTCCGATCTATAACTATTGTCGAAGAGTAAACGTAACAACGAAATATAAAAGAAAAGAATAACGTTCAGGTGTGTTATATTGGTTAGTTTTTGTTAAAACCGGACGATTTTCTTCATCCTCTTCCTATTCCCCGTCCATGGCCCTCGGAAAGTAACCTGTTTTAAGCAATTCGAGGACGAGGAAGAAGGTAAAATGCCGGTTCGAATGCGATGAAAGAGCATGTTGTCGATTTGCACTGCAGGAGGAAGAGGACAATTTGTCAATTGTTAACACAATCTAAATACCTTTAACCTGTGAGGAAAGCGATATGAAAGAAGCAGCCTATTACACGTCTCTTTCCGACAACAATGTACAATGCCGGCTCTGTCCGAATCAATGTATGATACATGATGGAAAACACGGTATCTGCCTGACACGAATTAATGAGCAGGGCACACTCTATTCAGCAAACTACTGCAGACCTGTTTCAACGGCCATCGATCCGATTGAAAAAAAACCACTCTACCACTTTCACCCCGGCTCGTCAATTTTTTCAACCGGCCCGAACGGCTGTACGTTAAAATGCAACTTCTGCCAGAATTATGACATATCACAGGAAATACGACATACCCGGGAACTCAGCGCTGACGATTTTACCGAGATGATTCTTAAAAGCCGTACAAAGGGAGTTGCCTATACCTACTCAGAGCCTTATATCTGGTATGAGACGATCATGGAAATAGGACCAAGAATCAAAAAACAGGGTATGGTCAATGTCATGGTAACCAACGGGTATATGGAGTCTGAGCCGCTGAAAAATCTGTGTACCGTTATCGATGCTATGAATATCGATATTAAAGCAATGAACGATCACTTTTATAACCACCTCTGCAAAGGTTCTCTTGCGCCGGTATTACAGACCTGTGAAACAGTGAAAAAGCACTGCCATCTGGAAATCACCAATCTTCTGATAACCGGTGAAAATGATTCGGAAAAGGATATTACCGATCTGGTCAACTATATTGCAACAAATCTCGGGAAGGATACGCCGCTTCACATATCACGATATTTTCCACAATACAAATTGCGCACTCATACCACACCCGGACATACCATGTTGAACGCGTGGGAAACGGCTCGTGCAAAATTGGATTATGTCTATCTGGGTAACATCATTGCTGCCGATACAGCCGACACCTTCTGCCCGAAATGCAGCACCCTGCTGATACGCAGAAACGGTTATGCAATAAAGATAAGTGATTCGTTAATCAGGGAATCCTCCGGCACCTGTGTCTGCAGTGCGTGTGGTGCTTCAATAAACGTGATCTGCTGATTCCGGGTCCCACAATCAGCACCTTAAAACGAGCCGTTTCCGGGTCGAACCGGAATAATTTCTGAACCCCGCTCCTTCGATATATGATAAAAGTGATAAATAAATAGTTAGAATTGTCCTTTAAACTAATTATTTTTATACGGTAATATCACATCCACGGGGAGGGAATATTCCTGACATGAGTACGATGAAAGATGTTATGCACCTGATGATACATCTGAGACATAGTGTCGTGACATGGTTCCGATCAGAAAAAGCCGCTCCGCTCAAACGCTGGTTTTTTCTTGTATCTGGATTTCTCAGTGCCCCTTTTATAACACGCGCAGTCCTGATACACGGCAGAGGGAAAAATCTAATCTTAGCCGATTACGGCGGTTTTATCTCTGATATAGCAGTCGCCCTCCTTGCCCTTATCGGGTATATCATTATTGCCAAAGCAAGCAGAATTTTCGGCGCGGTTATTCTTATCCTGTGGTGCGCTTTTCACTATTCAAACTTTGAACATGTTGTTGCTAACGGTGATGTGATATCACTGAGTTATATAAAATATCTCTTCAGTCCGACGTTTCTATTTGGATCCGCATTGGTTGTCTCCAATATTTTTCTGACCGGGTTTATCTTTATATCCACACTTTCAGTATTATTCATTAATATTAAAAAGGTAAAGATCAGACTAATTGGTTTCTTTTCTATAATCAGTATCATTACCCTGGGTATAGCAACACGAGGTGTTTTTACCACAGTGCTGGATCCACGGTGGCGCTCCTATAATGTTATACATGCCAATTGTGAAGATATCTGTTGTGCAAAATTCAAAAAGCTCGACCTTACAATTACTGCTTCTATAGAAGAAAGATATCGCTCATTACTAGATAAGGAGCTGGAGGGAACGCCCTTTGTCTCAATTAATAAAAAGAAGCACAATGTACTAATCGTCGTTCTCGAGGGCTGCTGCGGCGGTGTCCTTCCTTCGGTACGGGATCATCACGGTATAGCATCCGATATCTCGATGCCCCGGCTTGACAGTATCGCAAAAGAAAATATCACCTATACCAATTTCATAACGCATCAGCGTCAGACAAACCGTGGTATGTTTGCCCTTCTTTCCGGAAGTTATCCCAAGCTGAACTCATCAACGCCAAAAATGACCGAATATGTTACTAAAAAAAATCTGGAAGATACCTGCTCCCAGACTTACCTTCCCCGGTTTCTTGCGCGGCACGGCTATGAAACGACCTATCTCCAGGGTTCACCGCTTCCCTATATGTTAAAGGATGTGTTCATGAAGGAGGCGGGGTTTCAATATTGCTACGGCACACAATGGTTCAAATACAGTTATTCGTCAAATTACTGGGGGGTTGACGACAAGGCGTTTTTCGAGCAGGCTTTCAGGCTTATCGCATCAAAAAGAGGGATGCGTAAGCCATGGTTTATCACACTGCTAACCGTTGGTACACATCATCCGCTCAATATTCCCGAGGATTACGGCAACATACTTGAAGAAACGAAACGCCAGCGGACCTACCGGTACCTGGATGAAGCAGTTGACACTTTTATCAGAGAGTTACACAACGCCGGTTTCCTTGAGAACACGCTGGTTATTATCACCTGCGACGAATCACAGGGAATAAAAGACCTTCAAGGCGACCCTCCCGGGAAAAGACTCTGTCAACAATGGGGACAACTGACGGTTATTCATCCCGATGAGAAAAAATATCAGGTGAACGATAAATATACCCAGCGGGATATTGCCTTATCAATTGTTGACTATCTGGGCATAGACGTTGACAGTATACCCTTTGCCGGACGAAGTATTTTCAGAACCTACCCCGATGAACGCGACATTTATTTCGCCAACACCTATAACCATATCATCGGTTGCTTTACAAAGGATAACAAGCTGGATATATGCGATGAAAATTTCAATTACGGCGAACAATATAATATCATCGATGACAAATTATTCTCTCTTGAACGGGAATTCGACAGAAAATTATCTTCTGATGAAATATGTGATATCGCCCGGTTCGGCCATTTGAGCAACTGTTCTATCTTTAATTCTGAAAAAGAACGAACCCGCACCTTTGATTTCCGGTCGGGAGTGACATACCGCATTCCTCCGGGCAGCCAGAAAACAGTTCTGGGCGGCCAATTCTTCACCATCCCTAAAAACAGTTTTGTTTCCGTAAAGCTGAGGGGGCGGGTATTGTCAAGCGACAGCAGTATTGTCTTCCTCAAGCACGATCTTGCCGCGAAATCCGGTAAAGTACGTATTGTGAAATACATGCCGAAAGAGTTAGCCGATTGTGATGTCTTCAGAACCAGCTATGCCTTTTACAGTCCCGAAGAATTTTACAGCTCGGAATTCCGCGTTACCGCCCAACTCCTTGAAGGCTCTGCCGCTCAGGTTATTATTGATGAGGCGTCGTTGACCTACACCATGCGTCCGCCTACTCCTGAGGAACGTAAAGCCTTTTTCCGGCGTTATGATAAAAATGTTGGGCGGGATCTCGGCGCATTCATATCGATTGAAGACCATGACAGTCTTCTGCTCACCAGACATTTCGATTAACCGTAGTATCGGCATACCTGCATACCATCTCCACCGTGACACTCTGCAAGAGTAGCTGGATTTTCCTTACAAATCAGCCAAAGCCGTTCCTGTTATTGAATATCTTCACTAATAATAGTACAATTAAATTCAATATAATCGGTTCGGCAGTCTGTTTCTGTTAATAACTGTCACATATCTACTGTATCGAATTGTTGGAGTACTGGTATACGGGGTATTGGTAACCCGGAAACGTCTGTGCGATTCCCGGATAACTTCCAAAGCGGTACGACCTTATCCATACCGGGTGAAACCATTATATGGACAGTAATGATAAGAAAGTTTTTCTGAATAAACAATGTATATGAACATTGCACTCGTAAATTCAGAATATCCTTCTCCCACCGGCAAAGACCACGGCGGTATTGCCACCTATGTATATACCATGGCAAACGCACTGGCAGATGCGGGACATTGCGTACACGTTTGTGCCAGAAATAATACACTCCCTGATAAGCTTAACGATAAAGTAATATTCCATACCTTTAAATATTCCCCGGTACAAACACCATTTACATTTCTATCCCGCCGGTTTAACGGCCGGATTTACTGGGAAAAGGGATGCTCCCAATCATTACTCGAATGTATCCATGCCATACATGAAAAGACCCCTCTTGACGCGGTCGAAATCCCGGAATATAACGGCCTTGCATCTCAATTCTCATCACCGCAGCCATTCCCGGTAATAATCAATTTTCATACTCCGACCATCCTTATTGATAAACTGAATCTTACTCCTGCAACTAAACAGCGAAGGAGGTGGTATACGTACGAGAAAAATGCCTTGAAAAACGCAGATGCTTTTCGCTGTCCCAGCAAAGCGCTTGCCGCAAGACTGACCGGACTTTTTTCTCTGCCGCAAGAGGAGATCAGCATAATTAGAAACCCGATTCCGACAACCTTTTTCGATGTTATCAGAAAACGACAGAGCCGTCCACCGAAAAGATGCGAAATCCTCTTTTCAGGGAGGCTGGAGCGGCGGAAAGGTGCTGAAATAATTCTTAGAATTATATGTAAGATCCTCGCAATCGATCCATCAATCCATGTTACCTTTGCCGGTGAAACGGAAATGGGCGAGTCGGCAAGTTACCGCCTGGCTATTGAGCGTGCGGTGGGGCACGAAAATCGTGAGCGGATATGGTTTCTGGGACCGCAGGACAGGGAGAGATTATCCCTTCTGCTCTGCCGATCCGATATTTTCATCATGCCCTCACTCTTTGAAAATGCACCATATACACTTCTTGAAGCAATGGCGGCACAATTACCAGTCATCGGAGCGGATACCGGCGGTATCAGCGAAATAATTGAACACAACGAAACCGGACTTCTTTTTTCACCGGATACGCCTGAAGAACTGTGCGCCTGTATACGGGAATATATTACAAAACCTGATCTCAGGAATAATTTGGCTGCCCGGGCATATAACTACGTGAAGAAAACCTTTAACCCGGCAGAAATTGCTCAGCAATCGGTTGCATTTTATAGCTCAGTAAAAGAAAAGAAACAATGAAAGCATTGTTGCATAAAATTTTTTATAGTTTACCGGTTTCGTGGCGTATTAGGCTGAAAAAAAAGGTCGCTATACTGTATGATCAAGCAGGTTACGGCGACACACTGCTTGTGGGCGCTGTCGCACGGGAGATAAAAAAAAAGTATGGCAGGGTAAGGGTAACCGTGAACCGGGTAAAGGAGGAGCTGCTTCAAAACAATCCCTATGTTGACGAAACAGGGCAGCATTACAACGGCATTGATCTTAACTATCACTACGGCAAGGAATATGTCGGCGAGCACTTTCATAAAAACATACTGGAAGTTATGTGCCGGAAAGTCGGTGTCCGCAATCCGGCTCATACGGTGGATATATTTCTTACCGATGAAGAACGTAATTTTGCTACGGAAAAAATGAATTCACTGAATCGGCCGCGCGTCACAATACATATCATGCCCGGAGGATTTGACAATGGACGAAAATTATGGCCGCTGAAATACTGGAGAAATCTTGCGGCAATGCTCAGGAAGAGAAAATACACCCTGATACAACTGGGTAACGCCAATGAACAGTATATCGAAGGAACGATCAACATGCTCGGCACACAGGATATCCGCCGCTCCATTGCACTCATGGAGAAGGCGGAACTGCACATAGGTGTCGTGTCTTCACTAATGCATGCTGCCGCCGCAGTCAAAACGCCGGCTATAATTATTTTCGGCGGATTTGAGCGGTTTTCGATTCACGGATACGATAATATAGTGCCGTTAGAGTCTTCAATTCCATGTTCACCATGCATACGGGCAAACACCAACATAGGCAAATGCCCATTAAACACCCAGTGTATGCGGGAGATAACTCCACGGATGGTATGTAAAAAGGCTGAATGGATATTGAAAAAGCAAACGTAAGAAGCGGATAATTATGGAACAGCTACACGGCAGACAACTGATTAAAAACTCGGTATTGGATTTATTCAATAAACTTTTCATGTTTTTGATAGGGTGGATTATATCCATCTGGCTTGCCAGGCAGCTCGGCCCCAACAATTACGGTATTTTTTCCTTAATTCTCTGGTTGAATGGAACGGCCTCGGAAATAATCGGCATGGGATTTATCCTCGCCCTAACTAAATTCATTGCAGAATACAGTGGAAGAAACGAATTGGATGCACGCGGTCCGATTGTTCTTTTTATTCTGAAAATCGAAGTCACGCTCTCTCTGGTCGTCACCGCTATTCTCATTTTCTTTCGAACGGAAATTGCCGATTACTTTTTCAGTCCAACCGAATCCTTCTTTTTCTTCCTGGCGTTTCTCGGACTTCTCCCGGGTACTTTAACCGCCATCTTCTCAGCCACCATTGAAGGTATTCAGAAGTTTGAATATTTTACCTACGCCAACCTGTGCATCACGCCCTTCTCCTTCATTGCCAAAATTGCCGTGCTTATAACTGGAAAAGGCATCGAGGGATTCCTGATTGTAATGCTTTTTTTCTCATTCGTGAACACGATATTTTATTACTTTGTATTACGCAAAGAGAAGATACATTTCCGGCCCATAAATGCTCCAATAGCCGATACTCTGAAAAAACGAATCCGTCGATACAATCTCAGCGCCTTTGCAATTATTTTATGCGATAAAATAGTATGGGATAAAAGCGAGAACTTTTTCCTCGGTCGATTCTGCAAATCTGCGGAGCTCGGTTTTTATAATCTCGGATTTAATTTCTGTAAAAGACTGACGTCGATATTCCCCGATACATTCTGGCGGGTGCTTTTTCCCGCAATGAGTAATTATTCGGGAATCGACGACAAAGAAAAAATGAGGCGGGTATTTTTTATCGCTACCCGGTATCTTGCCTTTACCGCATTCCCCATCGGCGTTGCCGGCACAATCCTCTCCTACCAGATAATTCACTTTCTCTACGGACATGATTTTATAGGTGCACAACGCGTATTCCAGATATTATTCCTCGCGTCAATTATCACCAGTATTTGCACCCCGGTCTCAGCAGTACTCTTCGGGTTTGAGAAACAGAGTTTTATCTACAAACTCGGATCGATTATGGCTGTGGTCAATATTATCCTCGATATTTTCCTGATAAAAAGGTTCGGTGCAGTCGGGGCAGCCGTCTGTTTCGCCGTCACTACCGTTATCGGATCTATCATCGGAACAACTTACACCTGCCGTATTATGAAACTGAAGTATCCTTTGGTCTCACTTGCTAAAATCTTTGTCTCCACCGTCATAATGGGCATCGTCATGGAAATAATTATCCTCCAGAACGGGGAAATTCCAGGATTTGTCATATCTGTTCTCTCCGGCGGAATTGTGTACATTGCCTGCTCCCTTGTATTAGGTACGTTTGAAGTTGAAGATTATACGCTCCTTGAAAGCGTCAAAGAAGTACTACCAGGAAAAACAAAACAGCTAATGGATGGAATCATTAAATTTATGGCAAGTTTTAAACAGAATGGGAAAGGAGACGGGGATAAATCACCCTAGAAATGCGAGTGTAGCAGTAATATTTTATTTGCGTCTGCGCTCAAACCAGTACAGGATTTTCCATAAATCTTCACTGTCTTTCTTCAAAAAAAATACCTGCTTACCGACTTTAAAAGAATGCTCTTTTTCTCCATATATATCCGCTAACCTGGAAGAGCTTATCGTTATCTCAGTTTCATCAGTGTACACTACCGCAGCACTCGTATCATAATATACGGAATCGTTTATTACCGTATCGGTAATATCGAAGTACTCAACGTTATAGGGAGTAAAGGGACTAAAAAGGATATAGTCAGTCTGACGAAACAAATTTTTATGTATGTTGATCTCTTCATTATAGGTGAGATACACATAGAAAAAATCATCAGCAATAAAGTCTTCGCTTAAATCGTAAGGTATAGTTACCTTTTCACGCTGATCAGGATTAATCTTCTGGAGACTGTCAACTATTTTCTCATTCTGCTCAATATAAAACCTGAACTCCTCTTTTGAATATAACAATTCTTCAAATATATCTATGGATCTATTTTCATACGCCTTTTTCAGTAACTTTATAACTGCGTGAGGAGATGTAGCACGTTCCTTTCCCGGATTACCCACTTTAATAAGAAAGGGATTCTCACATGACAGGAATAGTAACAGAATGAACGAAAAAAGTAATGAATAAAAAAAGGGTCTTATGTTCATAATAATAATATACATAGAAAACGGTAAAATTTTATGAAAAAGGTGATATCCCCCAACAGCTCTTAAATTATAGGATACATGGAGCGAAAAGTAAATCTATAAGTAAAATAAACACCAGTTGGATTAAATAATCCTAAAAGCCGTTTCAGAAGTTTTAATAATCGGGGTGGAAAAAAGACCTCTTTTGCGCATTTTCTTCAGAATCTTCCCAGTATGAAACAGTCATTTCCTTGTTGTAATCAACGTTTATATAAAAGACCGAATGTCCTTTAGCAATGGTATCGGTTAAAAGACTGTCACCTTTTTGGCCGGTTACTATACTATAGCTTCTTTCTTTTAATTTATACTCTCCTTCACTTTCCGACAGAACGTCATCACCCGATTCGGTTTTAGTCCATACAACTTTCAGTGTGTCATTTGAATCTTGAGAAAAATAATTACTTAAAATATCACCAAGACGTTTTATTAATCTTTTTCGAGTATATTCTAAATTACTGCTCTGATCTTTATATATAAAATCTGCATGAAAAAGCTCCTCATAATCTCTGAATTTAAGATTTTTTGAGCTTCCCAATAGAATCATCTGCTTAAAATCAAGGGGATCAACGTCTTTCAAGTCTTCAGGATATTCAGGTTTATCCGGTGTAAACAAGCCACAAGTACAAAAAAAGGCTATTATTCCAAACAATATAAAATACGTTGTTTTTCTCATATTAAAACACCAGATTCAACGATGAAACAGCTTTCCAGAAATCATCTCTTCCCGGGTCTATATACCGCTCTATTCGCGCATGAATAAAGAGCCGGTTAAAAAGAAAAGCCTTTATATCTAAATAGGGCATCATAACCTTTTTGACTCTCGAATCACTAAAGCTGTTGTAATAGTAATAAATATACCTAAAAAGGCTTCCGGTTTGTACAATAAAATTGTTTGGGAACCTATATGAACAATTTAATTCTACGCTGGACTCTTTATACCGCAATACCGGATTCACCCTGTTCGTGGAATCAACATATTCTCCATCGAGAGTTGATATCTCATTCCATATCCCTTCAAGCAACAAATTGTTAAAAAGAGTAAGCGAGCCTTTCAGCCTGGAGTAATACTGTCTGAATAAATCAGGGCCTGTTTGCTGAAACTCCGGGAAATAATACTCTCCCATTCGTGCAAAACCACCGAAGGTTTCGACCAGTCCGTTCGTACTGTCCGGATTTATGTGCAGTGATGATTCAACACGATACCCCCGTTCAATATAACTACCTGAACTGGACATCTTCTTTAGAAACACTTTATCACTCTTTGCATATTCTCCGGCTATACCAAGACGAATCCGGGGAAATGACAATAAAATAAAATTAAGGGTATGAGTAAAATTCATTTCATCTTTGTCATTTCCGTTAATAATAGTATCATTCGCTGATGTATTAATAAAAAAATTGGGATAGGTTACTTTATACCGGTTTACATCAAATGTATAATTAAATTCCATATTATTAGTAAATTTTTTATTTAAACGGTGGTACATTTGAACATATAAACCTTTAAAATCATTATTATTTTCCCGCAGGCTATCTTCGAGAATGCTATCTCCTTTTGCAACTTCAATATTCTTAAATTCTTTTTTGTATACCCAGTCATCATCCTCACATGAAAACAGAATTCCGCCGTCATATACCAGTATATCTTTTCTCCTATTCTGAGCGGTTACTGCTACCGTATGCGTTACATATTTATTATTAAACCTGTCCTGGAAATTTTTATCATTGCTGTGGGGATAGGTTACTGAAGCAAGCGACAAACGATAATGCAGTGAAGGCACCAGAAACGGTGATTGCATTTTATTTATCCCAAATGTTGCCTGTAAAGAATTTTGAGTCCGATTTGGAATGCTTTTAAACTGGGCTGACCCGAATTGATTTTTATTGGTTCTTCCTTTGGAAAGCGTGTCGGCTGCATAAAGGAAGAAAGTATCCGCGAAAGAAACATCTCTGAAAAAGAGGGCATTTATTTCTCCATTAGTAATTTTTTCATTGACTGCACTTTTCATATATCGACCGAAAATACTCCCCTCCGCATAAAACGGTATTCCTTCAATAAGTTGTCTTTTATTATTTCCTGCGGTAAGCGCACCGTAAAAACCGGGATCCCCTTTCGATTCGACAACATCGCTCCATCCCGGTGAATAAGGAAAATTATCCTGCCAGACATCTACCGCGCCACCACCACTGATACGTATCGGCAAATTCTGATAGCGAATACCAATACTTGGCCCTAAACGTAGCGAGCCGACGCCGGAACTGTTATACTCAGTAATGTCTCCATCACCATTCTCCCTGTCAGGGCGCCGGTTAAAAATGGCTGTCGGAATCCACTCAAATCCCAGTGATGAAAATGCAAAGGGAAATTTTTTCCTTGTAAAGGAACCTGCCAAATCAATATAATGATTCTGGGTCTCACTGATATTGTCATCATCCAGCCAGTATAAACAATACTGCTTTACTTCCTTTACCGAATCGCTTTTTACCAGAGAAAAAGAATTGTTTGTTTTATAAATAAAATCGTCAAGATTCTGCTCCAGATTAATCTCAGTTGAATTTGAATCCCGGGATTCACCATTGACAGGCACATGTAACACCTCCGGCCAATAATCCATCTGCCCCAGTACAGAAAATGAAAGGATTAAAACACCTGCGAACGATTTCACGAATGTAATCCCTCCACATTCTCATAGAGTTCAAGCCATTTCTGAACATCAAGGTCTTCAGGTCTCACTTTTCTATCCAGTCCAATCGCTTCCAGGATATGGTGATAGCTGCTTTTTTCGCCGTTGTTCCATGCGAGACAGGTAGCGAGTGTTTTTCTGCGCATGGTATAATTCCGACTAACAAAGTTAAAAAAAGACTCCCATTTCACTTTCGGCAAACGGTCTTCAATGTTCCTATCAACCTTCAGCTGAAAAACCGCCGACTCAACGTTCGGTTTCGGGAAAAAAGCACCATTTGGCACTCTGAACAGTATTTTCGGTGTGCCGAAAAATTGACAGAATATCGAAAGATATCCCATCTGCTTTGTATGCGGCATTGCCGTTATTCTTTCCGCAACCTCCCGTTGAACCATATAGGTCACTGAAGCTACCTGCGGTGCATAAAGAAGTGTTTTTCTGATAATGAGCGCCCCGACATTATATGGCAAATTACCAACAATGTGCAATGACGAACCAAGTGCCGAGAAATCAAATTCCAGGGCATCTGCGCGGTGTAAAGTCCATTCCCCCTTGCCAAGTTTCTCCCTGAGTATCGGAATGATCTCGGCATCTGTTTCAATCAAGTGAAAACGAGGATACCGTTCTTTAAGAAAAATACTCAATGCGCCTCTGCCCGGACCTATTTCAACAATATGACCATCATTGTATTTAACAATCGCGTCGGCAATACGCTCCGCATAATAACGGGATTGCAGAAAATGCTGTCCAAGTCTCTTTTTAGGCGCAGGTGTCTTGCTCAACACAGAATATCTTCCCTAAAAAAATGCGCAAATCAGTCAATATCAACACAATGAATTGACATTAATTAATATACAATTTAGTTTTAACAATTACTTCTATAACCTTTTGAATCTGGAGATACCAATGAAATTTCAGATAATCACCTTATGTACATGTTTATTGCTCCTTTTTTCCTGCACTCTGAAAAAAGAGGAGAAATTTAAACGGCCGATGCAGCAGGTGCATTCTATGAAAACACCCTTTGTTCCCCGCACAGACTCGGTGATCACAGTTGAACAGATGCGTAAATGGCTCAGCTGCAATCGAAGGCTCGACTCTCTCAGCTATATATATCTTGACTCTTTTAAAACAGAGGATAGTGAGCTGCGCCTCAGATATCAGCAAAACTTTATTGCTGCTCAGGATACGATATGTGTGCAGCAGGGGCTTACCGGCGGCTACAAGGAATATGTATGGATTCTCAGGAATTCCGGAAATAAAAAGAATAAAAAAGTTCTGGAATCACTCAACCTGACAACCTACTAAAAGTAAAACCCGCCCAGCGCAGTAAACGCCACTTTATTATCCGAATCGAAGGTCAGATCAGTGGTTACATTGAAGATACCGAATGGTGAGAATTTCCAGTAGATACCGCCTGTGGTCAGTCGATTATAATCTTTTCCCAGAAATTCCTTAGTCTCTGAATCGGGATTACTACTTTTATCACTCTGGAAAACATGAGTAATAGAACTCCCGCGGTCCGTACCTTTTCTGGTATTTTTTACATACAGGCCCAGGGAATTACACGGCCCGAGCGCATACTCACTATTGAGTATCAGCGCGTCTGAATTGGGGCCCATGGCAGACCCGAGGCTTTGCCCATAATGTGAATAGCGATGGCTGCCGCCGTAGAAATGGGTATACACCCACGGCTCAATGCGGGAATATTCAAATGTTACCGTAATATCACGTTCAACCAGAGTACCGAAAAACTGTCCGCCTGCAGTAAGCGCCCATTTATTCCCGAAATCATCACCGAAAATGGTGAACGGCGAGTCAATGTCATCCAGAAAAAATTCGATATACCAGCGAAACATCCGGGGAAAAGTAATATCACAATCAAATGAAAGCACGGCATTATCACGATCGCCGACATAGTGTTCCGCAAATGCGTACGGTACAAAGGGAATCATATATACCCATTCAAAGGTCCTTTCCTCGCCATACTGCTCTTCTTTCAGGGAATCGGTCTGTGCCTTTTCAGCAGTACTGCCGTTGATAATAACCTCATTGACGCCGATATGTACGCGGTCCTTAAACAGCGGGAAATCAAGACGATGGGTATAGAAATATTTGGATTTATCCTTCTGCGTCCTCAACAGACCGAAGGAATGCACATACTGAAACGCCGCAAGATCCATCCGGGCCCGGAAATAAGTTACCGGCGAACCTTCTCCTGAAAAGGTAAGCGGAAAATACACCGCCGGTCCCTGACGGAGATAATCAACAGCAGTCTCCAAGTCGACCCGTTTACCCGTATAGGATATCCCGCCGCGGAAAATATCCGACGACCGCATCGAACTCGTTTTCACCCTGCCGCTGCCGCTGAGATTGTAAGGATTCCCGTCAAACGGCTGGTAGCTCGACATGGAAAACACAGTATCGGAACGATATTCGGTCCATACGCTTACTTCGGAAAAATAGGATATATTCCCCGTCACCCCCCGTATAGAGGGATTTATTATTCCCTGCAGCCGGATCTCTCCTTCGTCTTTGTAAAAAGGTGCTATATCACCGGTGAGAGCGCAATTAATATAGTTTTCAGTTTCCCATTCAGGCTTGTTAAGCTTGAAGATATGGCGTTGCCCGCTGATAATCTTTTTCACATTCCGAAGACGCAACGACTCCTGCTTTGTAAGAACTCCGGCAGAATCAAGGGAATCGGCAGTAGCAAAAAATTGCATTAATTCCGAAACATGCATGGGCTGACTGTAAAAGGAACGGGGCAATGCAACCGAATACCTGCCGGCAATACGAAGGATAAGCCGGTCCAGCTCGACGTTATTTCTCACGGACGGACTATATCCGCCCGACACCGGAAGCCAGAGAAACAGGATTATCACTATTACCGGCATGGCCACTCCAGACTATAACTTTTCCTCAATGCCCTTCTTTTTCTCTACAATATACTTAAGATGCTTCTGAACATATTCAATTTTCTTTGCGGATACGGGGACCTCAAGGTCTAACGCTTTATTCGCTTCATGCAGACAATCGCGGTATTTACCCTGTGCGGCAAGGCTTGCAACCAGTATCTGATAGGCATCAAACAGATCTGACCAGTTTACCGGATTACGCTTCTGTGAAAGCTCCTTCAGCCGCCGGCTGAGAGTAACAGCCTCATTATACTTCTTGACATTCAGCGCTATACGGGCCTTTATCCGCAGAAATATCGTATTATTCGGATACTCCGCAAGAACCGATGAGACGAGAGCGTCCGCCTTTTTGTATTCTTCACGTTCAACATAAATCCATGCCAGGGAATTTTTTGCCATGAAATTCAGCGGTGATGAACTCTCAGCAACTTTTTCAATATTGTCAAGACCGTCTCGTGCTTTCCTGCTCATAAAAGGAAGCCATTTCAGATTCTCTCCGATGTAATAATCAACCAGTCCGATACCGTATAACGGCTCAATCATGGTAGTATCAATCTCCAGAGCCTCCTTCAGCAGGGCAACATACATCCTAGAATTCTTTATCGCATTAAACCACTCACCCAGCTTTGCCTGAATGAGACTCTTCATGCCATACACAGTACCGGTATAAAACAGATACTGCGCTTTTTTATCTTCAGAACAGTTGCCGATCGCTTTCTCAAGAATCACCAGGGTGCTGTCTATTGATTTAAGGAAACGAAAGCCGGAAATTACATAGGATTCATAATCGATTATTTCAATCTGTCCGGCATTTATCTGCATAAATAACGCGTCAATATCACGGGGCCTCTTTTTCAGTATGGACTCTAGTTCTATGCGCGCCTTGGAATACTGCTGATGCATGAAATGGGAAATTATTTTATTGAAACTCGAATCCATTACTAATGCAGCGGAAAGATTAATCACCGCCAGAAACGTCATGGAAACGAATATTTTATGTAGCATGAAACAGATACCTTCCAATTTCCCGTACCGAGTCAATAATTAATACCACGCCAAACTAACAATCCGTGTAAAATATATTACTCTCCTGTATTTTAAAAATGGCGGGATGATTTCACCCTCAAAATACAGCCCTTAGCTGTGCTGATTTTATCTGAAGAAATAAGCTCAAGGAAAAAAATTACAATGGAAATTACAGTGCCGTTGCTGTTCTCCCAACCTGAAACGGTTATACCCAACACGTAAAGGGCTGCAAAGGGAAAAAAGCTGCTATCACAGGAGCGGCGCTATTAAAAAAGTGCGCCATGTTCGGGATACATTCGGGGTTACAGTACAAACACAAAAAAAATATACAGGAAAATGACAATGCCGACAACCCCCAGACCGACCACAATAGGATTTTTATACCAGGTAGATATCTCGAAATGAAACCATTGATTACCAAACAGGCTCCTGTGTTTTATTGATGAAAGAATTGCTTTGCGGATTTTCTCCGGCACCTCTTTATCGGGCAATGACTGAATGGTTGTCTTAATAGTCCGAATCTCCTTGACATAGCGTGCACATGCGGGGCACGATTCAATATGCTCCTTATGCACGCCTTCCTCGCCGTTTACTGCGTACGCAATCAGGTCATCTTCACCGGGATGAGTGTCTTGCAACTGGTTCATACTATTTCCTTGGCACATTTTTTCCGTAATTTCTCAAGCGCACGGAAAGCGGTAACCCGTACTGCCGATTCCTGCATATCAACAACATCCGCTATCTTTTTATATGAGTACCCTGTCCGAAAATGCAGGAAAAGAATCGTCCGCTCCTTCTCTTTCAGGGTATCAAGCATATTCCAGATAGATTTGGTTTCCTTCGGTTCTTCGGTAAACAACGCAGTCTCCCGAGCATATTTGAGACGAAAGCTGGCGAACCGTGAACACTTTCTGAAAAAATCCATACAGGCATTACGGGTAACAGTATAAAGCCAGCCCTCCAGCTCCTTTTCATGTATAAACGCCTTTTCCCGCCGCCATAGCTTGACAAATGCTACCTGGATAATATCACTGGCTGCATCTTTGTTACGGGTAAGCCACAATGCATAGTTATACAGCTTTCTGGAATATATATCATAGATTTCATTAAATCTTTTTTGTTCCACGAAAAACCCTAACGCCGCATATTTGCTTTTATCATATCATGATACCCACGTAATAGCAAAATAGTTTATCAATTTATACCGCCGAAAAATCCTCTTTTCTTCTTTATACAACTCTATAACATCATCTATCATGTTAAAATCACTCCTCCATTCACTGAAGTATCCTGATTACGGTAACGGAGAGCTGAACAGCTCCGGATCGGGGTTCATATATGTACACGTTTCAGGAGGTTTATTTGTTACAGTAAATTCAGGCTGCGGATAAGCGGGTATAAAAATAAGTGAGATTTCATTTCTTTCTTTGACTTTATAGATGCTATTTTGTATTTAATTTTGTATAATGATTATAACCAAAGAATAAAACCGTATTCTAAATAACAATCGCAACCGGTGTCTTAAAGTATTATCACCGTGTAAAGATAAAGAGGTACAAGTGATTACTGACAAGCAGTGGAGGCACAGTCTACTTGTTCTAATTCTTTGTTTCACCGCACCATATGCCCAGAATGTTGAGAAACGCACCTCCTATAAAATTCCACTGATAAAATTAAGTGTCATGCAAAACAAGGAACCCTTTGAATTTAAAAGAATTAAAATTACAATCCGTGGTAATGAGAAATATGCTATTATCGAAGAAAAAAATGATTTTCTTATTGAAGTAAAGCGTAACGGAACTGAAAAAACAGTATATGTTGAAGCACCGGGTGCGCGATTCTTTCTCACTAAATTTGAGGCCCAGCAGTTTAAACGGGTGATACAGTCCCTCATTGAAACGCTGGAGATTTTTGAGCAGGATCTGCAGAACGGACGCTGGGATCGCTGCCTCTATCTGGACTGCTTTTTTCCAAAATTTTTACAAAGTTTTTATCATTTGAACTGTACCATTCTGAGTACGTATGAAGTGCTTCCTCCGGAAACCAATATCCCCGATGAACTATTTGATGTCTCACTTGCCTCACCGAAAACCGACGAGCGGGTAAAACGCTGGCGGCAAAACAGGTATGCCACCGTTAAACTGCGGATTGCAACCCGTGAATTTCTCTACCATTTGAAAAATTTTATAAAGACTGAGATGGCAGTGCTTGCCACGAATCAGAAAATCGAATACGCCTCAAAATTCAAGGAAGCCTATCGTCTGTTTGTTAAAATGTATTTCAACCAGTAATCAATTTGTGTTAACGATTGACAAATCGTCTTCTTCCTCATCCGCGTACTCCTCGAATTCCCCAAAACAGGTTGATTTTCGAGGATGAGGCGATGCATTGACCGTGCCGAAATGATGAGAACGAGGAAGAAGAAGATTAACAAAATTGTCTATATTTAAAAGCAACCAATTATTTTGATAATATGCATCAGTATATAAAACTCCAATACCCCAATACTTCTTTATTCCATTATCGCACATAAATGATATTTATAAGGTTGGATTTCATAAAAGGGATTTTCAGTGAAAGAAGGGTTCCGGTGCACTGCCGTCTAAAATATAATCTTCTTTTTCTTCTGCCCGTACTCGTTATCACCGTCGGCCATGCTCAAAAACTCGGTAAGCGTACCTCCTTTGATATTCCTCTTGTAAAACTGCGCATTGTAACCGACAAACATAATCCTGGGATGAAACAGGTTCAGGTTTCCATAGACGGTAATAGTGAATATGCCCTGATAAGCGGATTGAACGATATCCATATAAAACCGACCCGACGGGGCATCGAACGAATCACATACGCCGAATCACCTGCAGCAGCCTTTGCGCTCACCGATTTTGAGGCTCAACAATTTGAGCGCGTGGTGAAATCTCTTATTGAGACTTTGGAGATATTTGAAAATGACCTGGAAAAAAAACGATGGGATCGATGCCTGTATCTCGACTCCTTTTTCCCGCGGTTTCTTGAAGGTTTTCACTTTCTAAGCTGTAAAGTATTTAATTCCCCCACCGCCCTGCCGCAGAATGCAAAAGTCGATGATGCCCTGTTTGATATCTCTCTCCACTCAAAAAAATCCGATCAACGCATCGCCGGATGGCTTGAAAAAAAAGATTATGTCATTAAACTGAGGATTGTTACCAAAGAACTCATCTACCAGATGAAGACATGGCAGAAAAAGGAATTGAAAAATTATAAGAAAAAAATGAATATCGAATACTACGACAACCTCAAAGAGACCTACAGCCTCTTTATTCGAATGTATTTCAATCTGTACTGAAATAACACCATCCAAATCTTTTTATTCCTCCACACCCACCAGAAGTTTTTGAACCGCAATTTGCGAATCTTTATCTGTACTAATTCAGACCGCAAGAAAGAACCGGGTAAAACTGCTATTCTCTTTCCCTGAAACTGAAAAAAACATTGCCAGGTATGTGCCCGAGATTGTCGACTGAAATATCGTGTTACCATGTGCATCGAATCAAAACAGTACGGCCAGCCTGAATTTCCTGCGGTGCAGTATGCCGGAAAATAAATGCTCAAATTATCGTGATAGTTAAAATTGGTGGAATAGTATCTGCAGAGAACCGGATTTCATGATATTTAGACGAACCGCTTTATTAAAATCTTTATATATGTTGGCATCAACACTTTTATCGATATTCAGGTCACCGGAAATGGGATCGAAAGTGATAGTGCCGTCATCGAGATAATCGACCTTAAGATCCATATAATCCAACCAGTGATTCGCATTCAAGGTAACCCGAAACTCGGTTGAATCGTCCTCATTAATAAGGACCGGCGGGCCTTCAAGAAGAAATGGTTTAATATCATCCTCATTACTTAATTTTATTGAAAAATTGTGTTTTTCATCATCCAGGACAAAATCACCGCTGAATAGTATAGAATATCCTTCCATGAAGGCGCTGTCATTATTCAGAATGGCTAATTTCAACCCTTTATACTTTGCTTCAGGTAATGTAACCGTATCAAACGGCGGCTCGCATGACCCGTTGAGGGCATTAAACAGAAACGGTCCCTCTAAAAAGACACTGTCATCCAGAATCGTGAGCGGACCGGTATAAGTACTGAGCAGTGAATCATTCTTTTCACTGTCATCGAGAATAAAATTAATTCTTTGTACTACAATTTGCGCGGAATGTGCGTAGAGAACCAGTGACTCGTCCTGTATCGGAAGTGGCGTGTCATATTCCCGATTGTCTTTACTTCTTTCTGCACCGGTATCAGCTACTATGGAAACCTTGGTACCGGGATTGCCGCCACCGGTTCCTCCTGCGTAATCCAGAGAGCACCCGGAGTACAGCAGTACATAGATTCCGACAGCCGTGAGTATGCAGCAAAGTAATGTAATACGTTTCATTTCTTTTTCTCCTTTTTAATTGAAAGAGGAAAAAGCTGCATATTCACCTGCATTACCTGGTCTGCATTTTCCTGCATATCAGCAAAAGCAAGTACTTCCTTCCAGAAGGATTCCATCCTCTTTTTCAACTCCCTGAATCCCTCTTTTGAAAGACCTATGGTAATCGAGCGGACATCTCTGTCCTTCGCATCGAACCGTTCCAGAGCCTCCCTGCCGAGAGTTATTATATCCTGGCTGTATTTGACAATTGCCATGGAGAGCACTTCAGAAGGAGTACTGATGGTACGGTCGGTGCAAACCCACCGTTTTTTCTCAATAATATATTCAATAAGACCAAGTTTATTCAGTAGTTCTATACTTTTCTTTACCTTGCCGAGGGTAACCTTCGGCACAATACGATCGGCAATCCAGGCGGGATCATCGGGATACAGCTTTGACGTAACCAGCTCACGAACAACCGGATTATACCAGTGCGAAAAATAATCATACTGCTGCCGCTCTATAGTTTTAATGGACTTATACTCACGCGTTATCAATATCCTCTGAAAATACTTATCCTTTTCCTGATGTGTCTTGGCATGATCAAAAGCGACAATAGTCTCCAGATATTTTTCCTCGTTGGGATCGAGGCCAAGCGACTTGGCCAGATTTGATACCTGCGCATTGCTGACATTCAGCTTTCTTGCGGAGATAAGCTGTAGCAGGTTCGGTGAAGTAGATCCGGCCATCCGCGCAAAGCTTCGGTATGAAAAAGATTTCAGGATCCTCTTTTTCTCTTCGAAAACATCGCTGAAATATTGCCGATAATCCAGATATTGATAAACCGAAGGTATCATAATCTTACTTTAAAAAAGAAAAAATATTTATTAGACTTGTTGCATAATTAAAATTAACATGAAAAATATGCTGTTTA
>CAZIYW010000017.1:0-50853 GCA_964543525.1 uncultured Fibrobacterota bacterium
TGAAAAAACAGCGTATGCAGCCGGCCTCCCGAAAGACCTTGCACAGGAATATATTGATATGATGGGTGAATATTTCCCATTTTTTTTTAAGGAAATGAACTGACAGGGTATTTGAACCTGCAGGACATGCATCCTTATTTGACACAGTTGTATAACAGGGTTATTTTAGATACGTTTTTGCAGCCGAATTAGACTGTGGTAAAAACCTACCTCACTTTTACATGATAAATTGTTTCTTCGGCTGTTTTTACCTGGACTTAAAATGGAGAAAAAAATCCGTGGCTATTAATCAACAGGCAGTTGACTTAAACGAAACAATACATCAGGTTAATCCTGCGGTGTACAACCTTCTTTCCGAGCGGGGCAGGGGTATTTTCTTTCCTGAAAAAGGAATACTCAGCCAGACGGCGGATGCACAGTCCTGCACTATCAACGCAACCATCGGATCTGCTCTTATGGACGACAATATAACCATGCACCTGCCTTCCATCGCCCGCTATATCTCACTCCCGCCGCAGGATGTTTTTTCCTATGCCAAAGGCCCGGGCATGCCGGCGATGAGGAAACAGTGGCAGAAACTGATACGACAAAAAAATCCTTCACTTGGAGAAACTGCCATATCACTGCCGGTGGTTACCAGTGGAATAACCCACGGGTTATCTTTATCCGGATACCTTTTTGTTAACCCCGACGATACGATTATTCTTCCCGATCTGTTCTGGGGAAACTACCGCCTTATCTTTGAAGAGACGTGGAACGGATCTATAACCACCTATCGGACATTCACTGATGATAAGGTATTGAATATTAAAGCATTACGCGAGAAGCTCGCCGAAAAAGAGATCGGTAAAAAAATCGTCGTGTTAAATTTTCCCAACAACCCTTCAGGCTATACCCCTACCATTGCAGAAGCACGCGCCATTGCAGAAAGCCTGCAGGCGTCTGCAGAGGCCGGTAATGATATTGTGGTTATCATCGATGACGCCTATTTCGGTCTTGTATATGAATCGGGTATTTTTACGGAATCCCTCTTCGCTTTACTCGCCAATGCCCATCCACGTATACTTGCGGTTAAACTCGATGGTGCTACCAAGGAAGATTATGTCTGGGGTTTCCGTATCGGTTTCATAACCTTTGGAACCGCCGAAAACTCTGAAACATTGTATGCCGCAATGGAGTCGAAATGTGCAGGAGCAGTGCGGGGAACCGTCTCCAACGCTTCTCATATCGCCCAGTCCCTTTTGCTTAGAGGTTATACATCAGAATCATATGCGGATGAGAAAAAAGAGTGTTATGAAACGTTGAAAAAAAGATATACTACCATCAGGGAAATTCTCGAGGCACATCCCGAATATGCTGAAATATTCGATCCTTTCCCCTTTAACTCAGGATATTTCATGTGCATTCGTATCGCCGAGAATATTGACGCTGAAGAACTCAGAAAACACCTAATCAACAGGTATTCCACCGGAGTTATTGCGACGGGGAGGTTACTCAGAATAGCCTTTTCATCAACACCGACCGCGCTTCTCGAAACACTGTTTGAGAATATTTACAACGCAGGAAAAGAATTAACCGGTTAGAATTGAAAGTTCAGAGTTAGGAAAACATTAAGAAAACATATAGAACTAGAACGCTTCCTTTTTACTATAGATCGTTCTATACCTGTCATTCCCGAAAAAAGATCAGCTATGTCTTTGTCATTACCGTCACCAATTAAAGGTATTATTTTTGATCTTGACGGTACGCTGTACCATATGAAGTGGTTCATGAAACCCCTGCTTACCTTCAGGCTCTTTCCGCACATACTGTACCTGCCCCGTTATATGGCAATTCGGAAGAAATTTTCCGGCAAAGATATGCAAAATGGTGAAGCATTAATACACGCAATGGCGGAAAAGCTCGCCGATAAAGTTAATGCGGCTGATACGGCAACCATGGTATCCTGGATACAGGACACCTTTTACCGGGCTTTTGTTGACATAATGCCTCTTTTAAAAGGTTCGCGCCCGGCAATAAATGCCGTGCTGTCGGACCTGAAACAGAAAGGATATCGACTGGGCATTCTCTCGGACTTTGCCCGCATTGAAGAACGCCTGCAGGGTTTACAAATTGATTGTACCTTTTTTGACACACTTGTTTCATCCGAATCGGCCGGCTCTCTAAAGCCCGGTATACGACCGTTACTGGCAATACAGGAAAGCTGGCAGATACAGCCGTCACATATTCTAATTGTGGGTGATCGCGACGATACCGATGGAATTGCAGCATCAGAGGCGGGCATGCATTATCTTAAAATAAGCGATAAAAAAAAGAAAACGACCACTGCCTGTTCCTGGAAACAATTAAAAGAAGCATTACAAAAACTGCCCGCAATCTAAATTTATGAACAGGGAAAATAATACTTTACAGATCCTGAGAATATTATTAAAAGTACTGCGGTTGATTGGCAAAATAATCGCAGGTATTTTTCTCACCTACGCGGTTATATTCGCTATCGCCGGCACCACGGCAATAATAGTTGCCTACAGGTATATCTCAAAACCTGTTCTGGAAGTAAAAAAACTCAGGAACCAGAATCCCGTGGAAACCAAGTATATGAAAAAGTGTAAGGAAACGCTGAAGGATTCGACAGGTTCGGATTCCCTCCTGCATGCATTCGTGCCTCTCGATTCTATCTCTCCCGTGCTCGTTAAAGCGGTTATAGCTGCTGAAGACGACGGGTTTTATATTCACCCGGGCTTCGATCTTGTGGCAATTCTCAATGCCTATGAGTATAACCGGACAAAAAACCGGTTAAAACATGGCGCCAGCACCATTACCCAGCAGATGGCAAAAAACCTCTTTGTTGGCGGTGATAAAACTTTTACACGGAAATATCAGGAACTGGCTTATACTATCCTCATGGAAACGATACTGGGCAAAGAGAGAATCCTCGAGTTATACATGAATTATGCCCAGTGGGGGAAAAATATCTTCGGATGTGAAGCCGCGGCACAGTACTATTTCGGAAAGTCATGTACTAAACTTACCGTGGACCAGGCCGCTCGTCTTGCTGCAGTGCTCGCCAAGCCAAACCGGCTTAATCCTCACTATACAAAATCAATCCTTCTCAACAAGCGACTCCGGGTTATCGGGGATAATCTCTATCGTAGGCATATAATCAACGACAGCCTTTATATTCACATAGCAGGGACGGATTCCCTTATCCATGTATTGAATGCTAAAAGGTTAAATAGTGCCTCAAAGCAGTGCCTCTTAAAAAATAACCCGGAAAAGGATACCCACCCGTTGAAACGGCAGCTTCATTTTTAGAACATCGAACCTTCTTCCTCCACCTTCAGGATAAACTTCACACGACTGTTTATCTCATGCCCCGATAATCTCTGAAGGGTCAGTGTGTTATTTTCGGTTGAACTTTCATAAGTGTCATTACTCCGTTATCCTTTGCGTGGACAACGCGGATAAAGATACAGAGCGCCGGCAGGAGTAAAAGAGACTGGTATACTGAAATATTCGCGAATCAGTAGCTTTACATGGCCCCCGGGAAATCACGGAATTTAAGGTGTTGAGATGTTTGGCAATTCGATGATTAAGAAGTAACGCCAAATATACACCGTGTACACCGGTCCTGGAAATATTTCAACCCAAGTTGTATCAGACCCGTTCTTTCACATCAAGAAGCTTAATCCGATCCCGTATTGTGCCGCTCGAATCTTTTATCTCAATCTTCATGAGTTCATTATCAATGCCCCAGGTAAACGGCATATCAAGATCATCATCAAAATCAAGAATCCCGTTTGACAGTTTCTGCTCCATTTCCTGCGCAAACGGTTCCAGAACCCGAATCGCAATATTCTCGATTGAATCACAGGCAAAAATATTTGTCCTTGCATTGCCCAGCCTCTCCTCCTTCTCCTGTGCAGAAATCGGTAACCCCTGGAGTTCCTTATCAAACCGGGCAAGAAGCGAACCGTGAAGCTTGAACAGATAAGCGTCAAAGCCGAAGCTGGATGTATTGGTATCACAGAAATGGTAGAGTGCAGTAGTGGAGAGATAGAGAATTAAATTTTTTTCTGCAAGTGATAATTCCTGTTCTCTGAAAAGTTCCAATGCCTTTTCAGGATTCTCACATCGCACGGGATCAAGAATAAATTCACGGATATTAGGAAATTTGGCCTTTTGAACGGCAACGGTCTTTATCTCTTTTTCGGTCGGTTTATCCGGCTCCGGCGGTACTTCAACCTTGAATTCCCCGGGAGTCATACCCAACGCCTTTGCAAGGAGTTGTATCATCCGCTCCTCATTACCGGCAGGATCTTCCAGATAGGAAATGATATCCGCAGGAACAGATAATTTTTTCGCCAGTTCAGCTTGAGATATCCCCGCTTTTTCACGATGTTTCCTTAACATTTCAAAGATAACCATAAATAAAGGTCTCCTTATCTCATTCGGTTTTATTCAGCGCGTAAAAACAGATCTTACTAGTAACACCGCAATCATTTTCAGGTGTTTAACAAGTGGGTAATTCTCTGTTTAATTACATATTGTTATATAACTGTATATAACTGTTTATGTGTTTAATATACTATGTAGCCTGTACTTTTTTCATTACACACTTTTCATTGTACCATTTCTAACAGCCGGGGTAAATAATATTCTGATAAAAAACTATTGACACAACAATTATTTTATGATAAATTATTCTATGCAAGAATAATTTTATTTTAATTATTTTATGCAATACTACTTTTTAATGCATAGCCAAGGAGTTGTTATGGCTAAAAATGAACTTGTATCTCTTGCCCTTATTTATCATGAACCCATGCATGCGTACGCGATAAACGCTCTTATTAAAGAAATGGGACTCGAGTACTGGGCGTATATTTCTCCGGCATCTATTTACTCGGCTTTCAGCCGCCTTGAAAAAATCGGCTGTGTGGAGGTCTCGACTGAAAAGGTGGGTAATATGCCGGAAAGAAAGATCTATACGATTACAGACAAAGGAAAGAGACGCTTTCTAGAAGAACTCCGGGAAGCAATTATTTCAAAAAGTCTGGGAGATAACCCCTTTTACCTTGCGGTTTCATTTGCTTACGGCATCACTGCTGACGAGGCTATTCCATTACTTGAGGAACGTATGGCGGGTCTAAGGGAAGCTCTTAACCATGTCACTGAAGAAGAGAAAGAACTTGAAAAAATTAATGGTTACAGTGCATTGATTATCACAAGGGCGGGAAAGAAACATATCGAAGCGGAAATCGAGGCAACCGGAGAATTTATTAAGTTGCTCAGAGAAAAACCGGAGTACTATACTAAAGTTACGCCGAATATTATTAAGCAACTCATGCACTCCAGAGAATAATTGAACCGGTAAAATCTATTGACAGATATAAAAGGGAGTTTAAAATGGGTATAAGAACAGGAATACTTGCATTCGTGGTAATACTGTCAACAAATTACTTTAATGCCTCGGGGAAGATATTAACTCTTCAAGAAGCTGAAAGTACTGCAATAAAAACCGGTTATGAATCACGAGCAAAGTATTTCGAGGAGCAGGCAAAGGAGTGGGAGAAAAGAAATGTGATCGCCGGTTATTTACCGACTGTGAACTACAATCTGAATTTTCTTCGCCTGGGTGATAAAACGATAAATAAATCCAATGAAGTTTTTAATGGATTCGGACTCACCTTTGCAGATATTGAAGTACTGAAGGATCAGCACCCGGGCGTGCTATTCCCCAGCGATATGGTTTCCCCGGAAACGGACGATGAATACGCCAACCCTATGATTCAGTACAAGAATTCAATCAAACATGAATTCAGTGTGAATCAGCCGATTACCAACGGCGGTGCGGAAATAATCGCTATTACAATTGCGAAACACACCACCAGGGCTATAGGCTACCAGGTAAAATCGTTACAACAGGAGTCCATTTATGCCACCAGAAAAGCATACTTTGATGTCATAGCCGCCCGGGAGCGTACTAAGGTGGCGAAGCAGGATCTGTCCTGGTCAAAACAGAATCTCCACAAGGCGAATGTCAAATATGAGACGGGCAGTATTCCTGTAACTGATGTTCTTCAGTGGGAAGCGGAAGTTTCCCGTAAAGAAAGTGATGTCCTTGAAGCCGAGGCAACCGAGCAATTCATGCTCTATACGTTATACCAGACTATCGGGATCGCACCGGAGAAGGTACCGGAAGCCGGATTGCAGCCCTTTGAATCGTTTGAAAAATGGTATGAGCAAGGTATGAAAGCAACGGAAGCATCCATTGCGGGAAATTACGATCTTCTTGCGTTAAAAGAATTTACTATCGTTTCGGAGAAAAGCAAGGACATCGCGTTAACTTCTTTTCTGCCAAAGGTAAATGGATTCATATCAGCGACCCTGGAACAGGTATTCAACGATGCCGGCGGAATCTCCGACATCAATATGGAGAAGAAACCACCGAGTTTTGCCGTCGGTGCAGTCATAAGCGTACCGTTGTTCAGCGGATTCAGAAACAGCACCAGCTATAGGAAATCGAGCTACGAATACAAAAAAGCGGTGGTTAACCAGCAGAAGGTTGAAACACAGATGAAGGTTAATTTAAGACGCGTCAAGCTTTTTTACCGCGCTTCCTACGAAGGGGTCAAAGCTGCGAAAAAACAGCAGGAGCTAATGAAGAAGCAGCTCGAAATCATGCAGAAACGGTATAACGGCGGCCTGGTCAACCAGTCCCAGTTGCTCGAAGTTGCCCTTGGTGCAAGCCAGACAAGAATAGGCTATATCCAGAAATTATTCGAGTGTTTACTCTATGAAGCAGAATATTTAAAAAACGTGGGAAAACTGGAGGTCACCCAATGAACATGATAAGGCAGGGAGTAATCGGTATATTGGTTATCTGTATAATCGGCTGTGAGCAGTTTACAAAAAAGAAAGAGCAGACACCGGTGGCGGCAAAGCCGCCCGCGCCGGTTGAAGCAATAACGGTTGCAAAGGGTATTATCTCCCGGGATGTCCACGCCTCCGGCGTGGCCGCCGGTATTCGGGAGTCGTATGTAGTGTCCGAGACGCAGGGGAAAATTGAGAAGGTATCCTTTGCCCTGGGGCAGTGGGTAAAAAAGGGACAGGTCCTTGTAGCGGTGAATTCTGCGATTCAGCATGCCGCTTATGAGCAGGCGAAACGGGCAGCTTCAGCGGCAGAACTCAATCTCAAGGTCACCAGGAAACTTTTTAATGAAGGGAATGCCTCGGATGCGGAGCTGAAAAATGCGCAGAGTCAGGCAACCGGTGCCAGAGCGCAGCTTGAGTCGGCACAGAAGGCCTATAACGACTGCAGGATTACCGCGCCGATTTCAGGGTATATTGCGCAGAAGGAGCTCACTATTGCCGCAGGGAATGTATTAGCCGGCGGCACACTGGTGGCACGTATTGTGGATATTTCCTCACTTAAGGCAACGGTTGCAGTGGGCGAGATGGAGATTGGTATTATTAAGAAAGGTATGGCGGCAACGATTCAGGTTCCGGCCGTGGGAAATAAAACATTTGCCGGCAGAGTCACAGCGATTGCCGCAGGGAGTGATCCTGCCACCGGTTCCTATCCGGTCGAAATCGTCTGGAAAAACACCAGAGATCGGGCAATAAAATCCGGCATGTCAATAAAAGCGATTATTGCTACACAGGAGACGGATTCGGTTATAATAATACCGTCAAAAGCGATTGTGGAAAAGGATCGCAAGGATGCGGTTTTTCTGGCCATTGACGGGAAGGCGGCAATCCGATTTATCACGACGGGACGTATACACGGTACGCATGTGGAGATAATTGATGGTGTTGACATTGGTGACATTGTACTCACGTCGGGGATGACAGTTCTGTCACGCGGTGACAGCATCGCGGTCACTCTTACCGACGGGCAGGGGGGAACGGAATGAACCTCGGCAAATTTTCAGTTGACAACCCGGTATTTATTAATATTCTCATGGTGGCCATCCTTGTTCTGGGCGTAGTATCATTTCTTCGTTTGCCCCGGGAGCTTGAGAGTGACGTGGCATTTTCCTGGGTTTTCATTGCCATACCCTATCCGGGAGTCTCCGCTGAAGAAATAGAAAAAAACATCACGGTAAAAGTGGAGAATGAAATTGTTGATGTGGATCATATTAAAAAAATCCGTTCCACCTCCTACGAAGGATTATCGGTGATTCAGGTTGAGTTTGAGGATGACATCTCTGATGATGAATTCAGGCGGGTGTATCAGGATCTCCGTGCGGAATTTGATAAAGTAACGCTCCCCGACGGTGCGCTAGAGCCGAGTATTGACGATTTCTCTTCATCGGACTTCTTTTCCATAATCACCATTGTTCTGACCGGTGAGAATGCAGAGCTGATGAAAATAAACGAGGTCGCAAAGGAGCTGCAGGAGAAAATCATCGATGTTGAAGGGGTGTCCAAAGTGGAACCGGTCGGTGCATGCAACCGTAAAATACGGATAGAAGTTGACAAAAACAAAATAGAGTCATACGGCGTATCTCTCGATGAAATAGAACGGGCACTCAAGGGAAAAAATCTCAATATACCCGGCGGGACTCTGAAAGCGGACAGCAGGGAATATATACTCCGCACTATCGGCGAGATTAAGAATCCACGGGAATTCGGCAAGATAATCATCCGCCGCCGTCCGGGAAAAGGCTCCATTAAAATAGCCGATATCGCCACTGTTCTCGATACCCTCGGCGAAGGTATCCGGGACGCGCGGTATAACGGTGAGAAGGCTATCTCGCTGGTCGTGTCAAAAAAAATCAGATACAATTCAATTCAAGTGGTAAAAGCGGTTCGTGAAGTGGTTGATGAATATAAAAAGACTTTGCCCGGAGACATCACCCTGACCTACTCAAACGATACAACCTGGTTTATAAAAGATTCCCTGTCCACTCTCGGCTGGAATGCAGTCATGGGATTCTGCCTTCTTATTATCGTTCTTTTTATATTCATCGGTCTGCGTAACTCTCTTCTGACCTCCCTTGGAATACCCATTGCCTTTGCCATTACCTTCATATGGATGGACAATATCGGCGAAACACTCAACGGTAACTCCCTCTTCGCCCTGGTACTGGTTCTAGGCATGATCGTTGACCATGCAATTGTTATCATTGAAAACTGCTACCGCTACCGGCAGATGGGTATGAGCAGACGTGAAGCGGCGATAAAGGGTACCAATGAAGTTATTCTGCCGGTTCTTGCTGCAACCGGTACCACCGTAGCCGCTTTTCTTCCCCTGATGATCCTGCCCGGAATCATGGGTAAATTCATGCGGGTTATTCCCATTGTAGTATCACTGGCCCTGATAGCCTCCACCTGTGAAGCGCTCTTTTTTCTTCCGAGCCACTTTGCCGACTGGAGCGGTGGAGTTAAAGAGAAGGGAAAAGGATTCATCGGCAAATGGCAGGATTCGTTTAAAAAACTGATCACGAAAATCTATAACCACCGGTATCTGACCATTGTGGCAACGAACCTTATCATTGTCGCCACATTAGGTATGTATCCCCTTATCAAGCAGGATCTGTACGCAGGAGAAAATTTCCCCTATTTCACGGTAGATATCAAACTGCCGGTCGGTACTCCACGTGAGGTAACCGACGACGTGACCCGCAGAATAGAGCGGAGACTGCAGACGCTTGTGGGGAATGGTGAAGTCATATCACTCAGTACAACCACAGGATTCCTTATCAGCCAGAGCGAGTGGCTGACCCAGAGTAATGTTGCCCAGATAACGGTTGAGTTGGAGAAAAGGCAGGAGGGGCGGAAACGGCCGGTATCGGTAATCATGAAGGAACTGCAACAGATGTGTGCCGACATTCCGGGTGCGGAGGTGGTGAATTTCAGAATGCCGCCCAACGGCCCGCCGCGGGACAAACCCGTATCATTCAGGCTGCAGGGAGACAACTATGACGACATGGCTTCATTGGCTGCAGATTTTAAAAAGATTCTTGCCGAGTATCCCGAAATTTACAATATAGACGACAATTATGATCCCGGCTCCCCTGAGTTACAGATAACCATTGATGAGGAGCGCGCGGCCGAGCTCGGTCTGAACACCGCGCTCATCGGTATGTACATAAGAAAATGTTTTGACGGATCTGAAGCCACAGTCTTCTTTGATGAAGATGAGGAAATCGATGTTATTCTTCGTTTTGCCGAGAAGAATCGATCCTCCGTAGATGATATTCTGAGCCTCTCCCTCCCGACTCCCGACGGCAGATTTATTCCCTTCTCAACCGTGTGTAAACTGAAATACGGCAGCAGTATCGGCGCAATCCGCCGTCTTGAGCAGAAACGCGAGATTACGATAACTGCGGATACCGAGCTGGACAACAGAAAAATCAAAGAAATAATGGCCAGAATACAAAAACTGTTTAATACCAAATACAAGAGCCTCTATCCGGGAATACAACTGAAAATCGGCGGTGAATTTGAAGAATTCAACACGGTTCTTGCCGATATTTCACGCCTCTTCGGTGTCGGTGTCTTTCTCATGTTCGTCATTCTGGGTGCGCAGTTCCGTTCCTATGTTCAGCCGTTAATTATGGGGCTGACCATATTCTTTGCACTGGTCGGCAGTTTTCTCTTTCTGCTCATTTCCAGAACACCGCTCTCAATAGTGGTGCTCTTCGCGGTGGTAGCCCTTGCGGGAATAGCGGTGAATGACTCTATTGTACTTATCAGCTTTATAAACAGCCTTCGCCGCAAAGGTATGGCGACAAAAGACGCGATCGTTGAAGGGACGGCTATACGCCTGCGGCCAATTATACTTACGTCAGTTACCACAATCGGAGGGCTTGTACCAATGGCAGTCGGACTCGGCGGCTACTCCCCTACCTGGGGACCCATGGCTTCAACCATTATCTTCGGCCTCTTCTTCTCAACGATCGGCACCCTTATTGTCATTCCCTGCGCCTATGGGGTATTTGACGATATCTTAACTAAACTCGGTATGAAGATGAAGCTGGAGGGGGAATAGGAAATAAATTCCCATAAATAAAGTTAGAAGATATAAGAAAATATGCCCCTCGTTCGAAGGTTTCCGGAGGCAATATGAGACTTTTGCAACTACCTCCGGTTTCTTTATCCTTTACCAATATCCATTATCAAACATCTGATTTCCAATTTCGAATTTCTAATAACCATCATCGCTCTCATTAATACTCATACCGCAAATAATACACAATCTTCCCTTCATATTGGACCGTCTCTTTTACAATCCGCCCTTCGCTATCATATTCATTTTTCGAGGAAGTCAGCAGGGTGCCGTTACCGTCGTAGGAGTTTGTTACGGTATTCACATTTTTCCCGTCATACACATACTCGCAGTACTTCTTGAGCTCCCCGGAAGGGGAAAAAAGTGATTCCCCGATAATTCTGTCCAGAGAGTCGTATTCGCTGGTATAGTACTCCTGCAAAGCGCCTGATGCATCAAAAAGTGACATCTTGGTTTCATTGCCATTATCGTCGTATTCAAAAGTATGGCTGCCGGCGACCTGTTTCTCGTCGTCAACAATCGTATAGTGTGTTTGCTTTGCTATGGTCTTATCATCGGCGGAATAAGCCAGCGCATAATAACCGAGCAGTTTATTCTCTCCGCTGAACTGCCTGAGCTCCTTCTTTCTCCCGTCAGTATCGTACGTAAAGGAGAGATAAAACTCCAGCTTATCCTGCGCGTTGTATTGCGCTATTTTTCTGATTTTATTGTTCGGATCAAATGTTTTTTTTACCACTGTTACCGGATTGTCGTCAAAACAATGCAGGAGAAAACTGCTCAGGAATACCGTGATGAAAAGGATTTTTTTATACATGTGATTTCACCTCCGTCTCTTTTATCGTTATGCTCACCTGTTATTAAAAATAGTATAAATAACGGTGTATTTCATGACTGTCTGTGATTATTTATCGGGAATCGCGCTCCCGTTTTTACCTGCACCTGCGGGTCCGTGGCCTCTGACAAAAACCAGAAAGAACAGGACCAGTCCGGCGAATATGTAAGCCCCTATCCGCATAAGCATTGAGGTACCCCACCGGTTAATAACCAGCATACCGAGAAATCCGGCCAGAGCACCGGCAACGGTAAACCGGGCAATATTCATGAGGCTCAGGTAGGTAGCACGCATATCTTCATGCGCCTGCCTATCAACGAAATCGATGAATCCGTTATAGGTAAAGGCAAAGGCGGGTCCCTGAATAAGCGCGGCCAGAAATTTCCAGACAAATGGCGTTTCAAGAGTAAACCGGGAAAAAAGATACAGTCGCAGGGCATTGAGTGCCAGGCCGGTCACAATAAACCACCGGTTTCCGAGCCGTTCGAGCAGTTTGTGTGAATAGAGCATGACCGGAATCTCGAATATGGTCCATGTCCCGAATATCAGCCCCATCCTGAAATAGGATTGCATGATGTCATCGAAAAAGTAGGCCATATAATCAAAACAGGCCATGGCAACGATACCGTTGAGAAATATAAAAACCAGAAACCACTGAAACATGTGGTCTTTTCTCAGGTGCTCCCACGGAATTTTAATAGCTTCAGAAACCGGTTTGACATGCAGTCCTTTTACTGTTGCCAGGGCCAGAGCGAAATACCCGACTGCAGTGCCGTAGTATATAATCGCCTCCCGTTGCGTCACGGTCACCAGCCAGCCGACAATAATACAGGCGACAGACCAACCGACCGTTCCCAGTAATCGAAAAGAACCATACTTCTCACGCGTTGAATGCCGGTTCAGAAAACGCATGGTCTCTGCATCAATGAGGGTACCCAGAGGCTGCTCGAAAAAAGTACTCACCAGCATCAATGGAAACAGAAGGAGGAATTTCACCTTTACTCCCCAGTGCACTGTCCACGGTTCTGCGGTCTGTGCCATAATCAGTGCCAGCACGGCGCCGCATATACAATTAAAGGTTATAATATGCTTCCCCAGCCTGAAGGTATCGGAGAGTATTGCTGAAGCAGGATTGGCAATCAAACCGACAAAAGGCAGAACAATATATATGCTCATAATGAGATTATTATTCGGTGTACCGTCCGGGTTGGCAAGCACATGCTTGAGGAAAGCGCTGATAAAAGGCATCCCCGAACCGATACCGATGAATAGGAGAAAATAGAGACTGCGAATATATACTTTTTGTTGTTTTATTTCATCCACGGTGATAATCTCATATTTTTAAAAGTGGGTAGCGGCCTAATAAAATAGCTTCAGGTTTACTGTTCTCCACATAGCGAAATACAAAAAAAACCACCTGAAAAAGGTGGTTTTTTATCCTGTATCAAAATTTATATATGTTTATTGAACTCTTACTCCATCCTCATAAACCTCAGGAGGCAGCTTTTTCCCTTTCTCGCTCCAGACCATAAATTTTCCCTGCTCTTTGCCGTCCTTGAAAATGCCTTGAACCATCTTTTTCCCGTTTTCATACCACTCGGTATACTTGCCCTCATACAGGCCGTCCTTAAAATGCGCTTCCACCTTCTTTTTCCCGTCCTCAAACCAGTCTATGGCAACGCCATGCTTTTTCCCATCCTTGTATGTATAGCTGAACTGCTTTTTCCCGTTTTCATACCAGCCGTCCGAAGTAACCTCCTTGCCGTCCTTGAAAACCGTGACGGCAAAGACCTTGCCGTTCTTGTACCATTGCACGCATTTACCGTCAGCTTTACCGCTGCGATAGATGTATTTCTCCTTTTTCTTACCGTTATCGTACCATTGCTGATGAACACCCTCCTCTTTATCATTTTTAAATACTCCCTCGATAGCCTTGGTACCGTTTTCATACCATATAGTACTTAATCCGTTTTTCTTCCCGTTCTTATAGTGCGTTTCTTCGCTTTTAATGCCGTTTTCATACCACTCAGCAAAAGGCCCGTCACGCTTTCCGTCGGTAAAGGTCGCCTCCATCTTCTTGTTCCCGTTTTCAAAATACTCGGTAAAGGTACCTTGCTGAATCCCATTCGTATAGGTTCCTTCGGTTTTCACCTTTTCGTTTGCCCAGTACGCGATGTATTTCCCGTCACGCTTGCCCATCGTGTAGTTGCACTCTTCCCGTTTGTTTTTATTCGGCCAGTAGGCGATATAGAGACCGTGTCTGACTTTATTGCCTTCGGCATCCTTTTTGAGGTAGAATTCCTCTTTCAACCGGCCGTTGCTGTAACGCGTTTTCTTTTTTCCGCTGCAGCCTGAAATGACCAGAAGACTTCCCAACACAACCATAAGAATAATAAGAAAAGACCGTTTCATAACATATTCCCTTTCTGTTAATTTGGGGAAACAGGTGATTATATCTATAAATAATATTTTGCATGGGTGATATTAACCTTTTTTTTCAAAGCATACGCAAATAATGGGTGTATTGAAACGGTCATCCACTATCATTCCAGCACGAATTTAATCCGAAATCTATATTTTATGTGACGCAATATTGTATAACAACCTTTAAAAAGGAACTGTCCATGTCTTCAATTCTTCAGAAAAAAAACGATTCAACCCTGATTGCCGGTGTCGGCTCCGCACTGGTGGATATCCTGCTCCAGGAAAGTGATGAGTTTCTTACATCAACCGGCGCGGAAAAAGGCGGAATGCTGCTTGTGGATTATGAAAAAATTGAATCGATTCTGGCTCAGTCCGGCTATGAACCGTCACACGTACCGGGTGGTTCGGCATGTAATACTATAATAGGCGTCGGTAATTTAGGTAAAAATGCCCGATTCGTTGGTAAACGCGGCAATGACGAGCTGGGAGAAACCTTTGAAAATGCACTGAAAACACATAATGTCGAGCCGATACTCGACAGATCAGATACACCGACAGGACGTGTGTTATCCATTATTACCCCTGACGCACAACGATCAATGTTTACATTCCTCGGTGCAGCCTCCGAAACCACACCAAAGGAGATTACCGCAGAAAAATTCAAAGACGCGGCACTAGTTCATATAGAGGGTTATCTGCTTTTTAATGAAGACCTTATATTTGCCGCACTGAATGCAGCAAAGGAGGCAGGTGCCTTAATATCACTGGATTTGGCCAGCTATACCGTTGTTGAAGCGTCAAAACAGATTCTTATGGATATTGTCAAAGATTACGTTGATATACTTCTTGCAAATGAGGACGAAGCCAGAGCATTTACAGGCTTCTCCGATGAAGCTCAATCTTTGAAAATCCTGGCTGAGAATACTCAAATCGCTGTTCTCAAGGTGGGAAAAAGAGGAAGCTTTATCTCCTGTGACGGTACGACCTACCCTGTCGGAATCCAGGGATCCGGTGAGGCTGTTGATACCACCGGCGCTGGTGATCTCTGGGCTTCAGGTTTCCTCTATGGACTGGTTAACGGTCTTTCGATAGAGAAATGCGGCCAACTGGGTGCAGCCTGCGGATATGAGGTATGTCAGGTCATAGGAGCACATATACCGGATGATGGGTGGAAAAGAATTAAAAATGTCTTATAGAACAGTTCCGTCTTTTTATACCGATACAAATGTCCGATTTTTACCGGGCATTTTTACCGAATTGTGTAAAATATAATCCAATAATTTTTACTCATTGAAACTGAAAAATGATTAAAATCACCTTATTTTTCCGGAAAAAAATGTTTTTTATGGATGAAATAAAATATATAACTCATTGTTATTAAACACGATATTAACTTGTAACTTTTATGTGTCATTTTTATTTAACAAAAGCAGTTTAACATTTTAAATACATTGGCACAGTGATTGCAGTAATAAAATAACAGAGAGTGTTAATACCACGAGAAGTGGATGTGTGTGATGATGATGGGGTATCAGGTGTGATGGCCTGATTGGGGAAAGATAGAAATATCTTTCCCCTTTAATATTTGTCCTGCAATTTTTTCCTCGTTTCTAAAATTCTGGCAATATTCCTGTAGAAATGTGCGGTACTAATTGATGTCTTCCCGATAAATATGTGAGAATCCATCTATCAATTTTTAATATCAATAACCAGCAGGCAGAGATCATCAAGTCGGTTAAAACCCTCCCGAAATTCCTCGTTCTTCTTCAAAATAAAATCTTTCATCTCAGTGGACGACAGATTCGGTTTTTCGAGTATCACATCCTTTAACCGTTGTCTTCCGAACAGAGTATCATTCTCTCTGCAGGTTTCGGTTAAGCCGTCAGTAAAGAGAATCAGCTTATCACCGTTTTCAAGGACCAGGCTTTCCGTTTTGAATTTCGTCCCGGTATCAACACCGAGGAAAAGACACCTTATCCTGAGTTCCTGTATATCGTTATAAGCCTTACGGTAGTGCAACTGCGGTGTATGTCCTGCACTTGAGAACCGGACCTCCCTGGTTTCGGTATTATAAATGATAAGAAAAGCGGTTATATACATATGCGGAGGAGTGCTGATACAAATATCCTTGTTAACCAGCGTCAGAACCTCTTTGGGGTCCATAGTCTCCTGTAGATGCTGCTTGAATGAAAATTTTCCAATTGCCGTTATAAGCGCAGCCGCAACCCCGTGACCGGAAACGTCAAATATGAGAATAGCATAATTCACTTCATCAAGCTTTATTACATCGTACAGATCACCGCCAACGCCGGTGGCGGGAATATATGATGCTGCAATTTCCATCGTTTTTAATTCAGGTAACGCTCTCGGCAGCAATTGATGCTGGACAATTTCCGCAAGAGTGAGGTCTTCATTTATCTTATCTATGAACATCTCTTTTTCAATTACCAGTTCCTGTAAATCCTTTGTTCGCTCTGCGATTCGTGATTCCAGATTAACAATATGCGCTTTATTCTGCCGATCAAGCTCCCATTTTTTGGTCATGGTCAAAGCTATCTGCTTAATGGTTACACTGTTAAACGGCTTTTGAACAAATAACAGATGATGGGTGGTACCCAGCATATTTAATATCTCTTCCCAGGAATAATCAGAGTAGGCGGTACACACAACCATTTCAATATCAGGATGTTTCTTCCAGATGTTTTGTATGGTTTGAATACCGTCAATCCCGGGCGGCATGCGTACATCCATAAAAATTAACGCATAGGGTTCCCCTGCGGCTGCCGCGGCATCAACTTTCTCTATAGCTTCCTCACCCTGGTACGCATCATCAATATCATATTGTATACCGGAAATTGCCGAGGGCCCACCCGAACCGTCGTCGAAAAGCTCACTTTCCAGGGCAGCCTGCTCTACATCTTTAAGAAAGGTTTCCGAGCAAAGGATCTGTTTGAAATCCTCATGGATCGCGGCGTTATCATCAACGAGCAGTATTCTTTTTTTACACGTAGCCATAGTACCCTTTTTTGGTTTTAATGTTTGAAACGTTTCTTACTCTTAAAGCAACTAGTTATTATTAAATAAAGACGTTTCTAATCGTCCTCTTCTTCTTCCTTGTCCTTCGTCCCCGTAAATTAACCTGCTTAAAGCAATTCGAGTACAAAGGATGAGGACAAGAATGATTTGTCAAGGTTTAATACAAACTGATTACCTAATACACCTGTTTTTGTTATTTCCACGAACAACTATTTATGTCATTTCAATAATCCCGTAAAGCGGGATAGGAGAAATCCATCAACCGTTGATAATAAGGGATTCCTCGCTTGGCTCGAAATGACTGTGGAAAATATTCAGTTGCCTGCATAATCATTTCCCACCGTTTCACCGTTTTCCAGATACTTTTTTAACAATGCGATAAATTCCGGAATATCAAAGGGCTTTATTATTATCATTCATGCCTGCGTCAATGCATTGTTCTTTTGTATTATTAACCACATCGCTGGTTACCGCAATTATCGGAATGTTCCGATTCTTTCCCGGGAAACTTGAGAATAAAAGTGGCACCTTTCCCAATACCTTCACTTTCCGCCCACATCTCTCCGTGCATTTCAGTCATATAATTGGCGCTACTGTGCAGACCGAAACCATGACCGTTTTTCTTCGTGGTATAGCCGTGAGAAAAAACTTTTTGCAGGTTCTCCTCAGCAATACCCTGTCCCGTGTCTTTGATCCGCAGATACACGGATGCGTCTCCATCTTTATCAATTGAGATAAACAGTTTTCTCTGATCCGAAGCTTTTTCCAGCATCGCTTCTTTAGCGTTATTAATAAGATTGATAAGGATATGCACCAGCTTTACTTTCTGTACCGGAACCTTCGGCATTACATGAAACTCCTTAATAACGGTAATCCCGTATCGCTCAATAGAACCGGACTGCATTGTCAGTGCATCTTCAACAATATCAACCAGCGGATACTCTTCAATCAATGAGGAGGTACCGACATAACTCTGTTGCGCCGCAATTACTTCAACAATGGCATCAACTTTATCATTCAAACGCCTGAGCTGACGGTGCATTTCATTATTTTCCGCAACAAAGACATCTTCAAGTTTTAAATAATACTGCATAAGTTTTTTGCCCTTGGGATCGTTTAAAAGAAATTCTTCAAGAGAATCAATATGTTCCCGCAGCAATCCATTTGCTTTTTTCAATCCCTTAATCTGAGAATCCTTAATGAGATCATACATAACCTGAGCGGAGGTCTTAACACTGTTAAGAATATTCCCCACGTTGTGCAGGATTCCGGTAGCGATATCAGCCATACCGGCCTGATGAGCCTTCTCGACCAACTCCTGCTGGGCGAGTTCCAACTGTCTGGTACGTTCGGCAACCATCTTCTCAAGATTTTCCGTATACTCCTTAATTGTGAGACGCATTTTATTGAAGTTATCGGCAAGTATTCCTATTTCATCGTTGGTAATAGTGGTCACCTCCCTTGCATAATCACCGTTCGTGATAGCACCCGCCACTAGCGTTAATTCGTTAATGGGTTCTATAATATCCCTGGACACCTGTTTACTAAAACGTAAAAACATGAGAAACAGTACCAGCCCTGTTCCAACGACCACCAGAATCACCAAACCATAAATAACCACCACAGCATTTTTATTTGCCTGCACCGCCTCTTGCAGAGACGCCGTACTTATACCGTATCTGACGGTCCCTACACGTTCACCATCAGTTATAACCCCGGCTGCAAATTCTATGACCTCGCTTTGTCCCATTACTGTCTTTTTAAAGGCCGGTTCATTAACGGTATGTGCCCAGATACTCATAGAGTCCTGCAGATCTTTCGCTTCGGTTACTTTTCCTGTGACATTATCGGGAGTAACCATAACCCACGGCTGCAATTTGCTGTCCATATAAATCCCATATACAACATCCTCATCAGCCGCCACATTTCTGGCTACCAGATTTTGAATAGCGGAAAAAGCGTTATCTTCCACCAAGCCCTGCATACTGAGGCTGTTATTTAAAACAAGCATCCGGCCCTTACTGTTCAAAGCGTTAATAATATGCTCTTCAAGCTTCCGTGAAAAGTGTCGGATTAACAGGAAAGACAACAACACCCCGATAACAAAGAAAAACAGGATTACCGTGAACTGCACTCTTTTTATGAAACCGAGGAATTTTTTCCTGATACTTACAAACGCCATCATGGTACTTTCTTCTGTGTTCAACACATTATACTGTTTTAAACAAACTGCCCCGTGAGGATATACAATAAGTTTTTACATACTTATACTTTCCTCATCCTCATCTTTTTCCTCCCCTAAAATCAACCTGTTGCAGGCAATTCGAGGATGAGTATGAGGAATAGAAAGAGGACGATATGTCAATCATTGACACAAACTAAACAGGTTTCACCATATTATATCACGACCCTCCGGAAAAACTCTTCAGAATTATATTATACAGTAATGCCGGAAATGTGCAACGGGTTACGCAGAGTAAAGAATTTATTTCTTTGAGGGAGAATCAGGCACAATTTACAGCGAAGCATGCATATTCTACCCTTGGTTGTTCTACCTCTGGTTGCCGGTAGAATGGCTCAGGTGTATTATAATCACGATTTTCGCAACATACCCTTTGATAAAATATAGCACAAAACCCAAGCGCTGTACACTATATGGCCCCACTATTTTCAAGGGTCATATAATATGCTATATCAAGGGACGGAGACACGACGATGTCATTAATTCAGATGTCAAAGATAAGCATTTTGAAGAATTTTAAAGAAGTAGTCAGAATGACACCAGATTATCAAACCAGCATACTCATTTATTGGAATTAACAAGCAATAATAAAGTCCGAAAATTCAGAAATTAAACAGTAAACGAGGTAGCACCTCACTGCCATATCATAATATAAAGGCTTCTCTCTGAAAAACACCCCTTTTAGTACAGCTATTTACGATTCGCGGTTCGGTCATAATCAATTTCATGTAACCTTCCTGAATAAAAATAAAACAGATGCAAAACTTATTTTAGGATTTACATTGGTTCGATCGGCATTTGAACAGTAATCAAGGAGAACAACCAATGCGCGAAGAAATACCTGAAAAAGTCAAAGAGGCTGTCTTAAATCTTGAGCCGTCCGCCGAGGTAATTTTATACGGTTCACGTGCGCGGAACGACTACCGTGAAAATTCGGACCGGGATTTTCTTATTCTTGTTGATGGAAACGTTGATACTGCCCGTACTGACCGTATCCGTCATGCACTTTTTGAAATTGAGCTCGATACGGATCAGATAATCAGTTCAATTGTTCGCAGTCGGCAGGACTGGAACAGTCCAAGGTATTCCGTTGTGCCTTTGCGTAAAAACGTGGAGCGGGAAGGGATTCGTATATGAAAAAAGAATTATATAATCTTATACAATACCGAATTGCACGTACAAAAGAAAGAAACACTCGAGGAGGCTGAAGTTCTATCATCAACCGGCCATTGGAACGCTTGCGTAAACAGGCTCTATTACGCTTGTTTCTATGCAGTATCCGCATTGTTAAGCAAACATGACCTTTCTTCATCAAAGCATTCCGGGGTGAGGTCTTTTTTCAACCGGCATTTTGTAAAAACCGGCATTATTTCAAAAGAAACAGCTGAGATTTACAATTCCCTTTTCGAGAGAAGGCAGGAAGGCGATTATGAAGTGTTTGTAAAATTTGAAGAAGATGATGTAAAACCCTGGATTAAAGAAACAGAAACTTTCGTAAATGCCGTTATAAAACCGGTGGAATCAGGCATAAAAAAACATAAGCCCTTTACTGTAGTGGCTGCATGCTATAAAGAAAAACACCGATAAATTTGTATTTCACCCTTCACCATCACCCGCGCACAGTATACCTCTCCTGCATCTCAACAAGCACACCCCTCGCAATCTCAGAAAGCCGGTTTTTGGTACAGTCCTCTACCGTTTCAATCTCGATGGGATCGGCAATTTCACAGCGGATAGTGCCGGGCCGTATCATGAGAGAATTTTTTTTGAGGATATGGAATGAACCGGCGATATATACGGGAACCATTGTAATTTTCGCTTCATTGACCAGGGCAAAACTGGCGCTTTTAAAGGGGGCGATGTTACCGTCCTCGCTGCGCGTACCTTCGGGAAACAGCGCCAGTGATATTTTACCGGTTTTTAACTGCTCGACGGCGCGGGTTATTGACAGTCGTGCTTTTCGCGCATTGCTGCGATCGATCATCACACAGCCGATAGTCCGCAATACTTTGCCGAAAAAGATAATATTGTAGAGTTCTTTTTTCGCCAGGAACCCTATCTGAAAGGGAAGGGCCACAAAGAGCGCGGGTATGTCAAATACGCTGCAATGATTGGCAACAAACACATAATTGGCAGTACGATTCAGTTTTTCGAGGCCTTTTACCACAACCTTGATACGTGCAGCCCCGAGAAGTTGCGACGCCCACAGTTTGACAAAAAAATATGACCCACGGGTCTTAAAAAACGAAAATAAGATAACTAAACCGCCATAGAAAAAGGTACTGAAAGTCAACCATGCAATCACAGCGCCGGAATGTACCCGTATACCTATTTTTCTCATGCAACTTTCTGACTCAACCACACGTTATCCTGTCCCAATTTCGAGCGAAGCTGCTCAATAAGCTCTTTTGTCGGATTAACCTGCACCTGCTTTGCGATTACTTTATACTCATTTTCTTCCTGGGTTACCATGTGCACAATCAATTTACACGAGCCTGTATGTGCACTGCACAGGGTATAAATCTCCTGTATAAATTCCTCTTCAAGGCCTTGGGTTCTGAGGCGCAGGTGTACACTCCGGGTCAGTTTTTCCCGCGATTCCGAAAGGGGCATAATCTTTTCCACTATGATTTTATAATTATACTCACCCTCTTTCTTCTGCAGCCTGCCCCGTACCAGAACCATGGAATCCACCGCGCACAAGTTACTGTACTGGTCATAGGCATCGGCAAATACGATTAATTCAATGGAGCCCTTGAAATCTTCCATCTCAAGAAAAGCCATCTGTCTGCCGTTACGCTGGGTAATGTTTTTTGCAGCGGTAATGACCCCGCCAACCAGAACGCTGGTACCGTCCCGGGTCTCTTTAAGCACCGAATCCTTCAGAGAAACCGTTGAGAAGCCGATAACCTCATCACGGTAATGATCGAGCGGATGACCGCTCATATAAAAATTCAATACCTCCTTTTCCTTAGCCAGTAGCTCGTTATAGGGCCATGGGGGAATATCGGGCAATTCGGGCTCCGGAATATACAATTCATTTCCGGTACTCCCGTCATCTCCGGAATCGGCTGTAACACTGAACAGATTCGTCTGTCCCATTTGTCGATCCTTCTGGTAACTGTTGCCGTAATCAAGCGCCCGCTCGATAGCGGCGAACAACTGGGCGCGGGTTCCGGGTAATGAATCCATTGCCCCTGCCATAACCAGCGATTCCAGCGTTTTTTTATTCACACTGCACAGATCCACGCGGCTGCAGAAATCAAAAATACTGGTAAAGGGGCCGTTTTTATTCCGTGCCGCAATGATTGCATCGGCAGCTTTACCCACATTGGCGATCACACTCAGGCCGAGACTGATCGTATCGTTTATTATATTGCATTTTTCCTCACTCCGGTTGACATCCGGGGGCAGTACTTTTAAACCGAGCCGCTCAGCTTCATTTTTGGCAGTCAGAAACTTTTCGCGCTCACCGATATGCGAGGTTAATACAGCGGTCATGTACTCAAGTGCATAGTGTGCTTTCAGCCAGGCCGCCTGATACGATACGTGTGCGTATACGGTAGCATGTGCTTTGTTAAAACCGTACTGGGCGAATTTCTCAATAAGGGCATAGACCTCTTCAGCGGTCTTCCGTTTGATATCCTGGTTCACTGCACCTTCGAGAAATCTCGCCTTCATCTTCTCCATCTGGCCGGCCTGCTTTTTACCTATCGCTTTACGCAGGATATCGGCCTGACCGAGGGTAAAGCCGCCCATCTTCTGCGCGATACGCATCACCTGCTCCTGATACACAATAATGCCGTACGTAACATCCAGTATCTCTTTGAGCATTGGATGAGGATAATTAATCGGCTCCTTACCATGCTTGCGATGTATAAAGCTGTCGATATTATTCATGGGGCCGGGGCGGTACAGTGCGGTCATTGCAATAAGGTCTTCAATGCAGGTTGGCTTCAGCTTGCGGAGATAATCCTGCATACCCTGCGATTCAAACTGGAACACATCGGTGGTTTCACCGCCGTGAAACAGTTTATAGGTAGCTTCATCACCGTCGGGCAAAGCCCAGATATCGATTTTTTCATTATGGTATTTCTCGATAAGGTGACAGGCCTCCTGCAGCACAGTCAGTGTCCGCAGTCCCAGCAGATCCATTTTAATCAGGCCGACGGATTCTACATACTTCATGTCGAACTGAGTCATGACAATATCATTTTTACTCTGTTTAAAGAGCGGGGCCCACTGAACCAGATCTGTCGGGGCGATAATAACGCCGCCGGCGTGCATACCGGGCTGACGTGCCAGCCCTTCAAGGGTCTTTGCATAATTGAACAGCTCTTTATACTGCACATTGCTGTCAACAGCAGCCTTGAGCTCGCCGTTAGCCTTAATGGATTCATCGAGTGTTTTTTCCTGAATCATTGCGGAGAGCCTGTTTGCCTCGGCAACGCTGATACCCATAACCCGGGCCACATCCTTGACAACCGCCTTTGCCTTCATACGGCCGAAATTGATAATCTGGCAAACCGCATTCCTGCCGTATTTCTGTACCACATAGTCAATAACCCGGTACCGATCATGATCCGCGATATCCGCATCGACATCGGGCATGCTGATTCGTTCGGGATTGAGAAACCGTTCAAAGATGAGATCAAACTTGATAGGATCAACGTTGGTAATGCCGATTGCGTAAGCGACAATACTCCCGGCGGCTGAGCCGCGGCACCCGCGCAGGATTCCCATCCTGTCGGCTTCCATAAGGAAGTCCCGAACAATGAGAAAGTACCCCGGGTAGCCCATGGTTTGTATCACGTTTAATTCGTATGCCAGCCGTTCGCGCAGTTCGGGAGGGGCATCGGGATACTTCTCCGTAAAGCCCTTCTCCGCCAGTGCCTTAAGATAGGAACCGGGATCGGCATATTCTTTGGGCAGCTCCGGTACCGGCAACTGTGGATCATGATGGACCTTTACACTGCAGCGCTCGGCAACAGCAATGGTATTCCTTGCGGCTTCCGGGATTTCCGTATATAGCGCAAGCATCTCCTCCGGGGGTTTCAGATACATTTCATCGGTAGTGAATTTATAATGGTTGGGATCGGCAAGGAGATCCTGGGTCTGCATGCAGAGCAGTATTTCATGCGCCCGCGCATCCTCTTTATTGAGATAATGGGCATCATTGGTGACAATAAACGGTATTCCCAGCTCCCTGCCGAGCTGTATCATCTCCTCAAAGGCAATTATCTCTTCGTCAATGCCGTGGTTCTGCAGCTCAAAATAGAAATTTTCCTCGCCGAAAATAGCCAGGTACTCCTCCGCGATTTTCCGCGCTTTCTTCAGTTCTCCGTTGATAATAGCCCGGGGAACGGCGCCGGCAACACAGGCCGTCGTCGCGATAAGTCCTGCGGAATGTTCACGAAGGATTTCCATATCAATGCGGGGCTTATAGTAAAACCCTTCCAAATATCCTGCGGTAGAAAGGCGCAGGAGATTTTTCCAGCCGGTCTCGTTTTTCGCCAGAAGAATCAGATGATTGCTTTTGCTGTCTTCACCGGGCCGCTTGCTGTGCCTGGAATCAGGTGCGACATAGGCTTCAAATCCAAGCACCGGTTTAATCCCTTTTTTTATACAGGTGTCATAAAATTCAATAGCTCCGAACAGGCCGCCGTGATCGGTGATACCGAGTGCCGGCATATTCCACCCAACCGCCTTATCCACCAGATCCGCAATACGGATTGCTCCGTCAAGAAAACTGTATTCAGTATGGTTATGAAGATGGACAAAGTCGTACGGGTCGCTCATTCCGATAGAACTCCAATCCGTTTAATCCTTTTCATAAAAAACTTTTTTTTCGCTTTCGATTCCTCAATAGTACCTTCAATAAAAGGGTCCGTATCATTAATAATTTTTTTTGGTATCACCGTATAGACATCCTGCCTGATATAGGGGCTGCCCTCATATTCGAACTGTATGGCATACCCCATAAGAATGGCATAATCAACAACGTGAAACAACTCATTCAGCTCGCGTTCCCGAAGCTCGCTGCTATATTTACCGGATGCTACCGGCCGGCTGCGCGGCTGTGACGGTTTGTTGAAATCATGAATTATGGTAAATTCCTCCCAGGTATCTTTGAACACCATTCGCTCCAGAGCGGGAGCCTTTGCACTCTGCATTCCCGGCACACGGGGATCATACCCCATGGCCGCAAGTATATCACGAACCTCCTTTTCACGCCCTTTCTTTACGGTAAAAACCGCGTGGGCATCAATACGCTCAATAAAGGATTGTAAAGGTTCATACGAGCCAATCTGCCTGCTTGTCTTCTCATCAAAGGAGACAATCATCTCCGAGGAAACCACGCTTAACCGGGAAAACTCCCGAATCCACTCTTTGACCGTTTCAAGGACATTCACCGGGGTCTCCCACTGTGACAGGTGGGTTATAAGAACCTCGCCCGCGATTCCCCGGCTGAGCGTCTCATTCACGGCCTCGCGTCTAATAGTACCTCTGTATACTTTGTCAAACTGTGTGATGTTGCCGAACAGCGAAAAGGCATAGATACCGTCCGGCGGCACTTCCTGCGGTACAACGGCTGAAAAATCCGGCAGGATATGCACCTTCCGCCGCATCTCAGAAGCTTCATGCCTATCCGGCGTTGAATCGTGCCCGCGCCATGCGATTTCCGCACCGTGCGGCAGAGCATCCACAACACCCACATAATGCATAAACAACAGCAGGGTATATACCTGCGGACGGCAGGAAGCGGGAAATAAAGCGGTTGAAAGCCAGGTATTATCGGCTGTATTCACTACTTCTTCAAACAGAGTCCTGTTCCAGTTTCCCGAATACTCGACTGCAAAATCGATAAGATCCTTATATAACTCTCCACTGGAATGAGACAGCCACTGTATGGCTTGGGCATGGGTGGTGTGGTATCCTTTTTCGTCTTCAGTCAGATAGTCCCGTGCGGTACCGTAGGCAAGAAGTAATTGTACTATCGCCCCGGTATCCTCACTTTTTTTTCTGAACACACAGCTTTCTTTCGTTGCGTGAAGTAGTTTTTTCAGCGTAGTATAAGACGCCTGCGCCAGCGTACCGTCACGTTTTTTCATCACCACACCGCGAAGCGCCTGTACCAGTACAACACTGAAATCATTCAGGCAACGTGTCCGAAGGTACGGTACGGGACTGTCGATAACGGTAACTGCTGCATGTTCACAGAGAAAAGCCGTACATACAGGGGCAAGGACGGGTGCTGTATCGGTAAAGCCGAAATAGAACGGTATTTTGTATTTATCAAGCGCCACATATACCAGAAAAGAGGAAACCAGCTCATCGTGTACCGCATCAAATTCAACCGCTTTCACTCCGAGTGAACCGAACAGATAGGCAAGCACACATACCTTCCGTGCTTCAAACGAGAGCGCTTCAAAACGTTGTCTGCAGGAGGAGCCGGTGGTGAACTCTCTACTGATACCGTCAATAAGGTCCGCAGAAATAATCTTCCTTCCCGCAGCCTGTCCCTTGACAAGATGCTCAAACACAATCGAAGACGGCAGTTCTTTTAAATACTCACCAAAGGTAAGCCGCTTAACTTTTTTCACGTATCACCCGACTAGTATTAGGATACACCGCTCTCTCACGGAGTGGTATATAATCGAAGAAAAATATCCCTGCTTGCACACTGCATACCTGCCACGCAGTATAAACCTGTCGAGTACAGGTATACCCGAATATTAAAATAAGTTTTCTGAAAATATATATCGGAGGCAAAAAATTGTAATTGTTTGCAAAATTATTGCTGAAAAATATATTATTTATTTATTGCATATATTTTTAAAGGAGGCTCTACATGATAAATAAAGAACTGCTGGATATCCTCTGCTGCCCTGAAACAAAACAGGACGTAACATACGTCGAAGGTGAAATTATCGACAAAATCAATACGGCTATCAAAAACGGCACGGTTAAAAACAGAGGTAATCAGAAAGTAAAAGAGCCCATTGATGCGGGATTACTCAGAGAAGATCGCAAATACCTTTATCCAATCCGGGAAGATATTCCAATCATGCTTATCGATGAGGGTATACCCTTCGAACAGTTTGATAATGCCTGAGAAAAACCATTGTTGCCGGTTAACTGTCTCACGCTTTTATACTGAAAACCGTGAGACAGTGCCGTATTTGTTACAATCATTCATACTAACCTGGCCGACCAGGCACATTCATTCACTTCAATAATCAAGAATAGCTCTCTTATATTTCATTTTTCGACCAGAAAAAGCGTATCATTTATCAGGTTAAAAACGGGGAAAAATTGCTTATACAAACGAGGTCTGAAAATATAATAATTTGATTTTAATATAGTTATGATGTGCAACACAATAATCATATAACGCGACTGAGTAAGTACAGATAGTATTGCTTTGTGTGTATAACACGATTGCATATAGATATATTCATCCAAATTTAGTATAATTACCAGTATAGGTGGTGGGGGAGAAACCTATTTTATTAAACGATACCCTGAAACAAACGGCAATCTATCAGCTATGAAAAATCAATGGCTTATACTCCTTCTCGTACCGATACCCCTTGCCTATAGTCTCAGTATAACCAGTGGTTCGGATCAGGGACAGGATTGTTTTATCATTACCACCACCATAGCCACCTATTCCTATCAGAAAAGCGCAGGCGCTTTTTCCAGCATTCAGGATATGAACGGCCTGGACTGGATTGATTACAATACGAACAACGGCATTGACCCATCCAGCGCACTCCGCGGACTGCCCGGCCTTGCCTATTCCGACAGTATCGGGCACCCTGGATTCTCATCCTGCAGCAGTGTGCAGGAGGGTGATACCTCTATAGTCACCTCTTCAAATGACGGTGCATGGGAATGGCGTTGGGACTTCTCCGAGTGTCAGGCAAAAATGACCATTACCAGGGCGCCGGCCGGCGGCACCTACACGTTTGGTTACAACGGCCCGCCTTCAGACAAATATGGGCCGGGAACATACTGGGGAGCTGAAGGTATCGGTCTTCAAAGAAACAACGGGAGATATGGCCGGAGAGACACCACAGCCAGTTTCCAGTGGGCCTACGTTGGTGACACGACTAAAAACAGGATATTTTTTATCGGCCAGATGATAAAAGATTCCCTCACCGACAGTTACAAACGGCTGGATGGGGCCGTGAACGACGGCATGCTTTCCATCAAGTTCGGCAATGACGGTTCATCAGACCTTATGAGCGCGGTCAACAACTCCTTCGTTATTGGTTTTCTCGAACAGAAGGTATATGACAGTATCACCCACAAGCAGGCTGCTGCAGCTATCGAGGCCCTGCTTTACACCGGTACCCCCCTGCCGCTCTACGGTATTTCAGTGACGACTCACTGGCAGGGTGAAGGGCAGGCTATCCAGGGAGGCTGGGGTAACATTATCCGCCATGATATCGAAAATGACTCGATAACGAATAATACGGCATTGTATACCGGCAAAGCCTATTATCCTAAAATTAACCTTGAAGGTACTCAGGTCACCTTTTTTACTCTTAACGACACAAAAAAAGGTGCGACCGTTGCCGTTGTTGATATTGACGGCGACAATTTCCGTAAACTGGAGAATACCAAATGGACCGATGGTGGTAATGCCGGTTATCTTGACTGGCCCGCAGGCAGATGGATTTACTACCTGCCCGTTATCGGTGACGGGAACCAGATGTATAGAGTCCATGTTGATTCCGGTACTGTCGAAAAGGTTTTTTCCTTTGAGACAACCAGCGGAGAACCGACCCATCCCTGGATATGGACAATGAATGCGGACGGCTCCCGTATGACTTTCCGTGCATCGGATTTCCATATTTATTTCGTAAATGTTCCAACAGTATTTCCCAAAGTAATAGTCCTTGATCCGGCCGGCGGCGTCTATAATAGTAAGACCGATATTTACGGGTGCCAGCACTCAATCTCCTCATCGGGAAATTATATCTGTTACGGGCCGCCTGTTGATATGCATGCGACAATCCGTATTAAACAGTGGGATGACGGTACCAGGTACGGATGCCTGAGAAAATATACCGCTCCCCAGCTTCACTCCTGGCCGCCGTCGCAGACAAGTATGGGCAGCGAGTTTTACCATAACCACTGGGCAAACAACAGCGATTACTGGATATGTGCCCATGAGATAAGCAGCAGTGGTACCTATGAAGTATGTAACCAGGTTCTATACAACTGGCTCGAAAAGCGCCAGGTAGTGGTAACGAACAACACGGGGCAGACGCCGGATTTCGACTGTGCCGGTGATTTCTGGATCGACACCAGTAACAGCGCCGGACTTCCCATTATCCGGCTTAATAAAACCGAGCTCTACTTTGAGGCCGATTCCGGTTTTGCAAATCCCGACAGCCAGGAGGTTGCAGTTACCAACAGCAGCGCCGGTGTACTTGCCGATGTTCAGACATCGATCAACTATACCGCAGGTGATACCACAGGCTGGCTGCGAGCCTATAAGAGTGCAGGCGGCGGTAATACCCAGACCATAACCAACAGCGTTGATATCACGGGACTCACCGGCGGTAACTACCGCGCAATTGTCACGGTATCCGCTGCAAATGCAACGGTCAGTAAAATCTACTCCGTACTCCTCAAGGTTGATGCAACACGGGTATTTTCATCAGTACAGATTTACCCGGAGGACGTGACTATGGAACCGGGAGACACCTGCCTGTTCGTCGCATTTGCCATGGACCAGTATAATGATACCCTATCTGCTCAACCGGCAAAATGGATATGGCGCACCGACTCCAACGCAACCATCTTCTACGGCCTCTTCACTTCATCCATTACCAGTTCGCTGCCCTATAAAATCTATGCCACCGGCACCGTGGGGGCCATCACTCTCAGTGATACCACACACGCCACGGTTGAATTTCCCATGTTAAAAATCCTCTCCCCAAACGGCGGTGAGAATCTGAAAATAGCCGATATCACCCATATTAAGTGGGAATCTGCTGATACCTCAAAAATATCCACTGTCGCACTGGAACTCTCCCTGGATAACGGGAAAACCTGGCACCTTCTTGACTCATCAGCCATATCCCCGCACGATCCACGCTGGGGTAATTACCAATGGATCATTCCAGATTCCATTGGTGCATTCGAAGACGCCATTGTCCCCATATCGGAAAACTGTAAAATCAAGATTCGTGACTACCAGTTCCCGCTGTACAGAGATGTCTCCGACTCGATATTCACCATACGCCCCGGACCGACTGCTGCAGAGAAACAATTACAAAAGCACGGCATTCAGAAATTCGGTATTCTCCAAATAAACTCACACTCGTTCAAAGTGCTTATTCCGCCGGTTTCCAGATACACCATTGACATCGTGAGTGTAAACGGCCGTACTGTCCTTTCGAAAAAGGGAACCGGTTCATGTATTTATACTGTTACCGGTAAACATCTCGCCGCCGGGGTATACCTTATACGCGCTCGTGCCGATAAGAAGATGCTGACGAGACGATTGCTGCTGTACTGATTTTTTTGTTGAAATTAATATCATTTCCGGGTACAATTAGTAATATCGGGATTTCATAAATAAACAACCACCGGAGAGGGAATACAATAAGCCGGCAGGATTATTTAAGTGTGAAAGGATTATTTCTTACCTTTATTTAAGCGGTTAAATTTCATCTGGAAAATATTTTAATAGTGACAGGTAACCATAAATTCGATAATAAAAAAAGTATTATTTAACTTAATTCAAGAGGTACCTATGAAACCTGTTCTCCATCATTTCTTAACTGTTTTCGGGATAGTTATGATTTCGGGCACGTGCATTCTCCTGAATATGGGATGTGGTGAGGACAATGTCTCCGACGCCGACGATGACAATACGATTTATCCTGTACTGTTCAGCGGTGACTCGATGGACGTTGTCAATGCACTTGAGACCGCTAAGGATACTGTGGTGGAAATGACTGCAAACGGATTAATTAAAATTGCTGTCGACCCTAATACTCTTTTAACGTGCGGCGGCAATGGCGTTATGTTCTGGGGTATTCTGGAAGTCGGTGAACCCATACCGCCTTCCGAATTTTTCGGATTTATCACGGAAGATAACGACAGCACAAAAATGAAATTGCATGGTATAAATCCGGAAGTTCTGCGGATACCCAACTCCCGGGAATATGAATAAGCAATATCGCAAACCGTCTGAGAACAGAAGTCAGGATTTAGCTTATCAGGTTATAACAGGCTGATAGGGAAAGAATTACTTTTTGTAATTTTTTTTCTACCAGGCACTTCTATTATGAAGTACAAATCTGATTTCTGCCGCTTTTCTTGGCATGATAGAGGTTATTATCCGCCCTGACAAACATCGTCTGAAAATCTTCACCTTCGATATATTCAGTTATACCGGCACTTATCGTTATTGTAATCGTAATTTCTTTATCACTATCCGGTTTCAACGGCTTGGCAAGTAATCGATTCCTCACCCGGTTCATCAGCTTCATTGCGCCTTCACAAACGGTATGCTCCAACAAAACAACAAACTCATCGCCCCCGAATCGAATCGGATAATCGGATTCTCTGACATTCTGTCTAAGGACTTCCGCGATATAGCACAACGCCTTATCGCCGACAGTATGCCCAAACGAGTCATTGATTTCTTTAAATTTATCGACATCAAAAATAACAAGACTCAGGGGGCGGGATTTACCAAACAAATTTTCTTTATAATAATCAAAATAGGCTCTGTTATACACATGTGTGAGCGAATCCATAAAATTTTTTGACTGCTGTTTCCGTAACTGTTTCATTGTCTTTAACAATTTATCTGTTATGTCAAGACTTGCCATATTTATGGCGAACCGGATGGTCGCATCACCTGATTCCGATGAAATGGTAGTATAACAGTTGCGATACCTCGGAAATCGCAAATCACCGTTTATCACCACCGGAGGATTAAAGGTGAGAAATCCAAACTGCTTTTTCAATACTTCAATAGATCCTGCCGTAGCGATATTTACTATCTCTTCAAACAGTCCTGATGCGATATCTTCAATATCAGACTCTTCATCAGATATCGCCAATATTCTTTGTGCAACAGACAATGGTATATTCAGAGAATAAATGCCCTGTATGGTACCGGTAAAGTAGGTGAAGATAGTAACGCCGCTTTCAATAATATCGTCCTGGTTCAGGTGCATTGCGGACGGCGGGGAGAAATGCAAGCCACAGATATCCTCAAATGCCTGCATGATACCGGCCGCATACTTGCCGGTATGCTCCATTAATTGCTCTGATGATAATTCAGTTAATTTAAGCAGATTCTGATCCTTGAAAATTAGGTACAAGTAACCTGTAAACGTTGTATCATTGGCCTTTACGATGAGCCCTGACTCCCTTTCGGGATACATTCCCTGGCAGAACAAGCTTTATAAAAATTTCGAAAAAAGAGTAAATCGCTTCGGCGCAGGGTTTCCTTCATTCACCATAACTTTTGATTATAAAAAAAGCCCCGTTTTCTAATTATAAAAGGTCACCTGATACGCTACTTATGATACCATTATTTTTTCGATTTTGCAATATATAAACTTCGTACTGCTTATCTAAAAATGCAATGAAGAAATCATTAACCGGACTAACTTCAACCGGATTTACAGGTTTGCAGCCGAATATAAAATTATCATATGAATCGTAAATCCTGCTATTTACTGTGATTCTGCAAAAAAAAGAGCTGTCTCACTATTTGGGCAGCCAGTTTTAAATCCAACCAAACTTTATTTGTTTAAACGACATTTAAACAGGATAATAATTTCATTTGTCTTTTAATAAACCGAATGATACAATGAAACTTAAAATTGGTTTACCATAATCATATGATCTTTAATCATTATTCGGAGGTGTCTATGGCAGTCTCTTCCGCAAAAATCAAACACATTATTGCTGTGATCCTGTTTTTTTTCTGCGTATATGCTCAGGATGATATGGAAGGATTGAATTTACAGGATCTTTTCAACATTGAAATTACCACGGCATCGAAACGCGCTGAAAGAATCATTGAGGCCCCGGGTGTAGTTGAAGTAATAACCGCCGAGGAAATAACTGCAATGGGAGCGAATAATCTTGTCGACGTCCTCGACAGGGCCTCAAGCATCCAGATATGGACCAACAGGATGTTTCATAACAATAAATGCGCGATACGCGGCGATGCCAACGATTATCAGAATTTCAATACCCTGATATTACTTAACGGTCAACCGTTACGCGAGGGAAGTGAGGGTGGACATGATTACCCGGTTTTCCAGTTATTTCCGGTGAATATTATCGACCATATTGAAATAGTACGCGGTCCTGGTTCCGTATTGTACGGCACGAATGCGGTGACCGGCGTGGTTAATATAATAACGAAAGATCCGGAAAAGGAGAAAGCGTCAATAGAGCTCGGTTTACAGGGCCACTCCTTCGAAGGCATCTCACAGGAGGGCGTTTTTTCCTATAAAAAAGGTAATTTTGACGTAATTTTAGGCGACCGGTTCTTTAAAGAGGAAGGGTGGATTAATAATGCAAAGGGCCCCGGCTATCCGTATTTCTTACCTTCACAGACACAGTACAAAATGGCGGAAAACAATTTTGGCGCGTTTACTAAAATGCGTATAAAGGATTTCCACCTCAGCTCATTTTACGGCGGTACACACTATAAAAACAGCATGTGGCCAATGAAAGAATTCATAGGCAGTTTCAGGACACACCGCCTCTTTGTCTGTCTTGAAAAAATTACACCCTTGTGGGGTGAATGGGAAATGCACACCAGCGGAAATCTGAATTATATCAACGAGAAATTTTACAGGGCTGAAGAAGTAAACGCACTTAACAATTTACCGCCGGAACAGTATTCATCTCATAATGCATCGGACTATGTTTTTGAAACCTATTTCACTGGAAATATCTCACGATATGTAAATCTGTTACTGGGCGGTCTCATTTTTTCAATGAATTCTGACAAAACAAATTTCCCGACTTCAATCCGGCAGCAATATTCAATCCTGAATTATTCGGGATATATACAGGCCGATACAAAATTATTTGACAGAATAAAATTTATCGCCGGCGCACAACTCAATAGGCCGGAAGAAGGTGAAGGCTATTTGGATATTGTCCCAAGACTGGGACTGGTTGCATCGACGCCTTTCAATCTTGGCACAAAAATTCTCTATGGACAGGCTTATGCCATTCCCTACCCCTCTGCAAAATTGTTTCAGGGAGAGTTTACACTTCATACGGATATGTTTGTTGACGCGAAAATCTCCACCTTTGACGCGCAGTTATTCTACACTCATCCCAAAGTCACCGGCGCCGCCACATTTTTCAGGAGCAGATATTTAACACTACTCGAAACGGATACGGACGGTAATTATATCGTGCAGGTGGGGTGGGATATAAACGGCAATCCAATTTATGATACGTTAAGCAGTCAATCTTCAAAAGATTCTCTTGAAGACGCCATGACGCAAATAACGAATGGAGTCGAGGCTGAAGTAAAGGCCTCACCCCTGAAAGGCCTGTTTGTAATGGGTTCTTTCTTCTATCAATGGAAAGAAAATTATCAACTGATATTTTCTCCTGATATCATGTGGAAAATCGGGTTGTCTTATTCTCTCCCCAAAAATTTTCCTATCGGCGGTCTTACTGTCGGCGTATTCAACACCTTTTTCGGTGAACCGAATATGAAGGGCTTATGGCCGTCTATGTTCAAGGACAACGTACCGAAATCGGTTTCTTTGTTAAGTCTGAATTTTATTTATACACTACCGCGACTTGATGAGAAGGTTGAATTCAGTGTGTACATTCAGAATTTACTCGATCAGGAATATTTACAGGCCGATACCTTTTTGCAGTCGAAAGACGGTTTTCGAGTTGACGGCGGAAGATCAATTCATGGCGGGTTGAAAATCAAGTTTTAAAACGGGAATACCATGGCGCTTGTAAGGTAAGCGAGAGATATAAACCTTGACAATATTAAATTTCGCCGCCTGCCTTCTCAAGCGTCACATAAGAGCTACGATGAAAACTTTTAAAATAAAAATTTATACGGGCGATATAATAATATCGTTAATTACGATATTCATTTATGTTTTCCGGTTTTCCATAAACTCATTGACCGCGATTCTTCAAAATGACAAAATTAAATAATAGAATATTGATATAACACAGAACAGCCGATTATGAAAAAAAAAGGCAGTATTAAAACAAAATTAATTATGAATATCATGATCATGATATCGGTGATATTCATAATTCTCATGATCCTGGCGACAGTGGTTAATATACACACAGTAAATACTAATATCGCAAAATCGGAAAAATCAATTCGGGACGGAATTATTGCCAAAGGGAAAACACTTGCCCAAAACAACAGTATGGCTATGCGCAGCATGGTTGTGGATTATGCATTTACCGCAATTCAGGCTCTGGTCTCCTCTACGGTGAAGGAAGATAAGGGAATTCTGTATGGTATTTATATGGATGAAAATCTTGTTCCCTGGGTATTCTCGCATCCTGAAAATATTGATGGTATTCCTGTAGAAAAAAAGCCGTTGACCGACTCTATGTCACAGTGGGCGAGTGGCATAAAAGAGGTATCCTATCGTGAACATATCATGTTCAATGAGCCGGTAATAGAATTTGCCGCACCGGTCCTTGACGAAGATGAAATTGTCGGATTCATACGGTACGGCCTTACCACAAAGGCAATGCGCGATTTACTCGATGAAACAAGGTTAGACGGTAAAAAACAGAGGGATCAGGCCAACCTTTTCCTTATCGCCGTTTTACTGCTCTCTTTAGGTACAGGGTATTTGATAATCCGGCGAGTGGCTACCGCTATCACCACCCCTATCGCAAGGCTTGTCACGTCATCTGAAATAATATCGCAGGGTGACTACAGCAAAGAGGTTACTGTTGAAAGCAATGATGAGATAGGAAATCTGGCAACCCATTTTGAGAAAATGCGGAAAACTATTGAGAAATACACGAATCACCTGCAGGATTTAGTCGATGAGAAAATGCAGCAGGTACGTGATATACTCGACAATATCAACCAGGGGCTGTTTACCATCAACATGGATGGGTCTATAAATGAAGAGTACTCGGCACGGGCCAATGACATCTTAAAGGTAAAAAACGTTGCAAAGAGTACATTAAGCAGCATTTTACGCCTTGATGCCGATCGGACAAAGGCATTCAAGACATGGTTGGAACTGGTACATAGCCGTTATAAATCATTACGATGGGAAAAACTCACTAAACTGGCGCCGGTGCAGCAATTAATTCTGCGATCACCGGAAAAAGAAGATATGGATTATGTAGCCATTTCATACCAGAAAATTTTTGATAAAGCGGGCAATCTTTCAAAAATAATGATACTCGCCCTTGACGAAACTGAAAAACACCTGAAAGACATACAGATTAAAGAAGAACAGCGCAGGCATGACAACGAAATGAAGACAATTCTGGGTATCGCCGACACGCCCGCCGAAGAGATGGCTGAATTCATGGAAGACACCCATATGCGACTGGAACGCATACAAAAGAAAACGTCATACCTGCTGAAAAAAGTAATAAAACAGCGAAATGAACACCCGGACGGCTTCATGTATTCAATATCGGAGGATGATATTAACGAACTTTACAGGGATCTGCATACGATAAAAGGAAACAGTGGTTCATACGGATTTGAACTCCTGTCTCATCATGCGCATCTGGCGGAGGATATGCTCGAGGAATTGAGACATCCCATTGAAGTGAGAAGAGACAATACACTGTTGGAAATCGAAAAAAACGTTTCTGCTATGAATACCTGTATGGATGAAATTCACGAAAAAATTAAATTGATATTTGGTAAAGATGAAGAGATTTATGTTCGTATTTCAGAAAAGCAGATAGCCGATATCCAGAAAAAATGCGCCGATGTCCTGGAAAAGCAGAATAAAAGCACCATAGATAATCTCATCAAAGCATGTAACATGTTAAACTGGAAACCTCTAAAAACCCTGATGCGCAAATATATCAAAGTTGTACAGAGAACAGCGCGTAAATTTGATAAAAATATTGATATAATAATTAACAACGGGGACAAACTGTTTCCTCCGAATAGTTTGGCGGATATAGATGATATTCTTATCCATATTGCCAGCAATGCCGCAAGTCACGGTATCGAACCACCTGAAGTACGTGAAGAATTGGATAAAGGTATCGGGCGAATCATTTTTGACTTCGAAGAAAAAGCAAACGAACGAATCGTTACAATCACTGACGACGGACAGGGAATAGACCGGGAAAAACTGGTTACTACCTGTATTGAAAAGAACATACTCACATCACAGGAAGCTTCAGAAGTTTCCGAACAGGATAAACTACAACTGATATTTAAAAGTGGTATTTCTACTGCAAATAGCGTAACAACTGTTTCCGGCCGGGGTATCGGTATGGATGTTGTTATGGATAAAATAAAACAGTTACGGGGAAGAATCGATGTATCCTCGGAAGTGGGTAAAGGAACATCATTTCGCATTACCGTCCCGAAGAACTATAACTTAGAACGGACACATAACCATGGCGCACAAACTTACCATACGAGAAATGTTACTGAAACACCATACGATTTTTGAGAAATCGGCAGTTGAGAGCATCGGCTCCCTTTTTCAAAAAGAGTTTTCCATCAGAGAGCCCTGGCAGGTAACCACAAGGCTTGAAGGTAAATTTCACCATATTTTTTCTTTAGGAAGCGGTGATGAAAAATTTCAATCATTAATAGTTATCGGTATAAATAACAGCCATTTGCATGCAATTATGGAATCGGATAATAAAGAAGAATTGCTTGATGCTTTTGGAGAAGTATGTAATATTTACAGCGGAATATTGTCGGATTATACCGAAATCACCGATTATTTCGGCTATTTAAGGCAATCAGTGCCGCAATACACGAATGAAGAGGTCTTTTTTCCAAAGGTATGGGCTATAAACGGGAAGGTGTTCTGTGAGGATAACTGGCTCTATTTCGGTTGCGCACTGAGACCGGCGAGTTCAATAGATTAACGATAAATAAATAGATAATATATTCGGAGACACTATATGCAGGAGTGAGTTATGAGTAAATCGGTTATTATCATTGATGATTCAAAATTTCTCGTAAAGCAAATTGTCGATTTCTTTGAAAAGGAAATGGGATTCACGGTTCTTGCAACGGGGAATGACGGCGGTGATGCAGTTGAATTGTTTCGTAAATACAAGCCGGATTTGATTACACTCGATATTACGATGCCCAATAAAGACGGCCAGCAGGCAATGAATGAGATTCTGCAGGAATTTCCCGATGCAAATATTCTTATGATTTCCGCGGTACGCGGCAACGCCATGCTGGAATGTATGGCTAGGGGCGCGAAGGGATATATTGAAAAGCCGTTAAAATTCGGTAATAATGAATTTATTGAAGAATTTAAATGTACGGTTAATGAAATTTTTGAATGATAATCGGGATGCTTCTCTGCACGGGAACGTATACTATGTTTAAAAATGTACAAAAAAATGATTCATTTCGGTATCTGGTATTCGTACCCTTTTTCCTATTGCATTCTGTTGTTCTATCTCAGAAATTATACATTTATTATCCTGTCCCCATGAAGCCCAGGGCTATTCAGGAACAGTTTTCCGCCTCCTGTCCCGGATTCGAAATAAAGGTATTTGGCAGGAACAACGACTTTATAACTATTATAAAACAAGATTCACCCGAAGCCATCATCACCAAAACCGAATTGATCAGGTACCTGCCCGACTATACAGTAAAACTGAATGGCATGCGTCAGGGGGTAACGGAAGAATCCTATGTACTTATGTCGGTGAATAATCCTTTGAAAATAAGTGCGCTGGGGCCTGAGAAAGTGATTGGTGTTCTTGATTTCCTTGGCAGAACAAAAATGTTCTCTTTTATAAAAGAACTTACCAATACGGAACCCAAAATCAAGCGTGTTGCAAAAGTAGAAGATTTATTGCCGCTCTTATCTTTTGATATGGCAAAAGGCGTAATTCTTACTGAATATAACAGCACCTATATACAAGAGAAATCGAAGTTAACGTTTTTTATCACACCGATTGAAGAAAAAAAATATGGTATTATTTCTTTAGCAATAAAAAATGGCATTGACGGTTCTCAGATTGAAGAAACGGTCAAAAAAGTTGTACCTATAATGGGGATAGACAAATGGCAAAAATAATAGTTATCCGTTCAGAAAGTATTGTGCGTTTTTGCTTAAGCTCTTTTCGTAATGTCGTATGCATTGGTATCCTTTTCCTGTCGGCCTATGGCGCTGAAAATACCTTGCTGGTATTCCGTAATGCGGGAATAAATTATGAGCAGGTATTAAAAGGACTAAACGAGGAACTCGCTAAAAAAATGAAAATTAATGATATTATTGTGCCGAAGAATTTCAGTAAAAAAGATGTTGAGAAATATATGGCGAAATATAAACCTGATGTCGTTGTTTTAATGGATAATAACTCAATTACACCCTACAAGGAATATCAGGCGGATTTACCCGACGATACATATTTGGTTCCGACGATTTCCTTAATGGGCGTACTCATTAACAAAACAATCAGAGGCCTTAAAAATGCAACCGGCATTAATTATGAGATCCCGATTGTAACGAGCGCCGTAAACCTGCGCTACATTTTAAATATCCCTCTGAAGAAAATCGGCGTAATCCATCGTGAATATCTGGCGGAGTTTTTAGAAAAAAACAGGGTGTACTGCGCAAATGAAGGAATAGAAATTAAGGATATTTTGATTCGTACCCAACCTGATAAGGACTATAGAAAAGGAATCAGGAAGGCATTTAAAAAACTGGCCAAAGTCGAGGAGGTTGAAGCTATCTGGGTGCCTAATGACAACTCTATCATCAATTCAGATTATATCGTTAATTTGTGGCTGCCGTTGATTAATCGATACGGATTACCTATTATCGTCGGGGTGAAAGAGCTTGTTGACCCGAAGATAAATTTCGGCTCATATGCGGTTCTTCCGGATCATGTGTCTATGGGAAGTCAGGCTGCCGAATTGATTTTTGATATTATGGACAACGACTGGCAGGTTGACACCGAGGTTGAACAGCCGCTTTCCGTGTATCAGATAATTAATTTAAAACAAATCAGATTAAAAAATAAAATACCTCCGGAAAAATTACGTAACATCGAGAAAGTGGTTAAATAGAGTGTCCTGACTGTAACTGAAAATGTGTCTCAGACGCCTGTTACTAAAAGTACATTATGAAAGAAGCAAAGTTCGGAGAGCTGGTAAAACAGAATGCGGAGTATTTCGCGCAGGAGGTGTGTCTCACCTTTCTCGAGACGATGAATGAAACCTTCAGAATCAGTAATACCGCAGTCGGCACCAATCTTTTTACCAATCCTGAAGGACTTATCATTTACTGCAGCTTCGCCGGTGCTGTTGAGGGCGATTATTATCTTCAATTAAACCCTGAAACAACAGATACCCTTAAAAAAGAGCTGACCATGCGATATGGCATTTCCGATCAGGATTTGGACAGCGATGTTATCAGTTTTCTCATGGAGATACTCAACGTGGCCGGTGCAAAATCCGTTGAAGAAATTATTAAGACATTTGACTTTGTATTTCTTAAACCTGCAACGGCGCTTATCGGCAAGGCAACATTTCCGGACATCTTTTCAGGCAAAGTATCCATTAAAGGACGGTTTGGCATTATTAATTGTATCATGTCAATAAATCTGGCAACCCTGGATGCAACTGATAAAGTGCTCGAGAATAAAATCAAAAAACGTAATGAGCAGATAAAAAAAGAAAAACAGCGTATTGCAGAAACAGCCAGAAAAGCAGGCATGGCTGACATTGCCCGCGAAATTCTCCACAATGTCGGCAATGTGCTTAACAGTATCTCCACCTCAAGTCATCTTATTCTGGACATGCTCAAGCATTCAAATATTAATTCTTACCTGAAAGCATACAAACTTATCGAAGAAAATAAAAATGATTTATCCAATTATTTATTACATAACCCGAAAGGAAAACGAATCATTGAATATTTCGGTATTCTGGCAAAATCACTCGCGGTAGAAAAAAACGATCTCATTAACCATTCAAAGCGTGTTCAGGAAAAGGTTGCACTAATAGCGGAAATAATTGATTCTCAGCGAAAACTCGTTGATGAATTTAATGAAAATGAAACCCTGATTTTTAATAATGTTCTTGAAGAATCTCTGGCCTTCTTGGAAGAAGAATTAAAAGGTATTACCATTCAAACGGATTTACCGGTTACTGACCGCCTTTTTGTTCCAAAAGTAAAATTGATGCATGTACTTATTTTCATCCTCCGAAATTGTATCGAATCATTTGATACTAAGTCAAAAACGAAAAGTATTACCATTAAAACAGAGAGAACGGATAACGAACAACTGCAATGCAGTATCACGGATAACGGCAGCGGTATTAAAAAGGAAAATCTCGTTAAAATATTTACCCACGGTTATTCTACAAAACCCGGCCACAGCGGATTCGGTCTCCACACAGCAGCTAATTTTGTTGCCGAAATGAATGGTAAAATCCATGCCGAGAGTGACGGTAATGGAATGGGTACAGGTATTTTCTTATCCCTTCCTATAAAAAAGGACAGCAAAAAGCAGAATTGATGTTGTATTTTAGTATCATCATAAAATGAAAACATCAATCGGAAAATTTTGTCCCACGGAGAGTGATTACCAATTATTGCTTGCTGCGCTTCAGCAAGCAGAAATACCATATTGGGAGAGTGATAGAACAGATACCAGTTATGGTGCGCTACACTCCCGGAAGGAAATTTTTGTAGAATCTGAATATTTTTGCATACTATCAAATTATTTACAAAATACAATCCGGCTAACTATTATTCACTCAAATGTGTTTCGTTACCATTTAAATCTTCCCCGCACCTCACGCAAGAACGACCCCTGCGGCCGGTTTATCTCATTCAGCAGAAAGTCACTCACCTCAAGCCACAGGGTAAACGTCTGTACCCTGTCATCTTCTGGTGGATAGAGCGCTTCTATAAAGCCGCCCATGCCCATAATGTTCATATAGTCGTACGGTGATACGTCGGCTATCTCTTTCTGATTCAGTTGAAAATACCATTGCGTAGTAAACCCTTCAACTGTTGGAGCGCCGCTTTGCAGCGCCGATTGTATGGTTAGCGAAGTATCTTTTCCTCCGGCAGACCCGGCGACAAAATAGGAGCACTTTTTGTCAATTTTAACAGGCTGTATTGAATCGTGAAACGGGTCATGCTTGCCGCCGAACAGACGGATAAAATCGTAGTTGTATTTGCCTTCCGCAGGATCGAAAGACAGCGGATCCGGCTCATATACTTTATAGATTCCGATTGAGTCGATAACCGGGTTTATATTAGCATAGACCCGCGATCCCGGGATATCCTTGAAACAGCGGTTATACCTGACCGAATAGGTACTTCTGACTTTCAGCACACCGCGAATCTCCGAAAAGAGCCATATCTTTACAGTAAGAAACTGGAGCATGGCCGGAATATACTGCATAAAACTGTTCTTATACAACGAGTACAGGGTGTCTGTTTGCAGCAGGCTGTCCTCCAGAGAGGGATACTGCTTTAATGTTTTGCCCCATTTTTTTGCACTCTTTGCCAGCGAATGGGTAAAAGATATCAGATCGCGTTTACTGAACGTTTTTATAAAATCAGGGATCTGCGACTGGTACTCCGCGAGTATTATGGAAGTCCACTGCTCGGGAATTGATGCACTGTTAAATACCACACTGTCGGGTATTCTGAAATTTACTATCAGGCAGCAGGTATTGTCCGAAAACCAGAACACCGATTGTGATGTTATTGCAAGGGAGCCGACATCAAGTGCCGTATCAACACCGTAGTCATTGCTTAACACATTAAAAGAGGCAGTCCAGTTGATATCCTCGGCATTCAACGAATCCCCGGCACCGGCAAACACCGCAAAGACTTTCACGGCCCCAACCGGAGCCGCTTCTGCCGGCTCATAGATATAATCAAGAATGCGTACCCGCTCCGCATCAACCCGATCATAGTTGGTCGGAAACAACAAAGAAATAGTTCGTGTTTACCAGATCAAGATATACCGAGAACATCCATTTCCTGAAAACAAACTTTTTATGCACCCGCAGGTCAAGCTGGAAAAAGGGTGCCAGACGCTCGGAATTTTTCGGTCCGTATTCCGGTTCAATGTAATTGCCGTTCTCATCCTCGATACAGCCGATAACCGGGGTGGTGGGTTTACCGGTGACATATCTGGCCCGCAACCCGATATCACAGTCGCGTTGCAGAGGCCAGCTTCCCACCAGTTGCATGTTGTGTGTCTCATCTTCCCCGTAGAGTTCCCAAGCCCTGCTGATCGGATTATACCGTTCCGCTCTGGAGATGGAATAGGCGAACCATCCGAAAAAACGCTCGCTCTTATCGTGACGAAGCATTATTTCCAGACCATACATCCGGCCTTTACCGTCACCAACCCACAGTTTCTGATCCGTATTTGACAAATCCAGATCCTCAGGCTCTGCATACCGCGGTATATCCCACCGCCGGTTGATATAAAACTGGACGTCACTGCTGAACAGGTCGGTAATCTGCCATTCATGGCCGAATACATAGTGAGCAGCTTTTGTTGCAGCCATTGCAGGATCGCCCCATGTTTCGTGAATAACCTGCCCCATAGGTTTCGGAGTCTGTGAATATGTACCGGCAGAGAATTTTGCCGTATGCTTTTCAGCGAATTCATAGCGCACAGTAAGGTGCAGTGCTGGCTCCCCCGATATCCCTCTCCGGTTATTGAAACTTTTATAATCCCAGAAATCGGTAATGATAGAGCCCTGATACTGCAGCTCGGGATAATAATCATACCGAAACCCGGGCATTACCAGAAGCCTGTCAACCTGCCGCCATTCAAAATTGATATAAGCACCGACATCACCGAATGTCCAGTTGTCGGAGGTATCCCTCTGGATAACACCGTCTTCTGCGGGAATAATAAGAATCATATCATAGGTAAGCACATCCATATCAAGACCGAACGCAATCCGGCTTTTACCGTTGAGCTGTCGGGACAACTGATTCCTCAGGTGATTGCATACTGCATGATATCCAGACAGGTAGAACCCGAATGCCGATTGGCGGCCATTATTAAAGGTAAGGGAATAGCGTAATGCATTTTCCCACGCATCATCATTACCTTTCCAGTCCCACCCAAGGATACCCATATGAAAGGTCTGCCTGATACCGAGCTGATCCGTTGCATCGGTTATCTCGGTACTGCCACCGGTGATTGAGGGGAAGATAAAGGTCAGGCTGTCGCGACCGCCGAAAAGGGTGCAATAGACATGATTGTTTTTACTGACGGTATAATCTCCGCGGAGCAGGTAATCCCAGTAAAAAGGCGTTATAGTGAAGGGTAAATCCATTTCTGAATTGTTAACGACTGCACGCAGGATATCCCCGATAAAGCTTCTGCGGGCAGAACCCATGATCGAGAGTTTTTCCGTAACCGGTCCCTCCACCAGAAACGAGCCGTCCATTACACTCAAATCGACGGTGCCATGCCAGCGATCCGTTTTGGGGCCGCGGCCGGTAATCTCGATAGCCCCGGCGATACCGTTTCCGTAGCGTGTGTTGAACCCGCCGGGATAGAAATCGACGGATTCCAGGGCATCGGCATTATACACGGATTTCAGTCCGCCGAAATGATACAGGTGCGGTAGAAGCATGCCGTCAAGATAAAACTGAGAATCCCAGATCGATGCACCGCGCACGACAATGCTGCCGCTCCCGAACAGCGGCCGTGCCACTCCCGGCATGGCCTGAACAACCTTGACCGCATCTCCGCCGAGTCCCGGCACATGTTTCACTTCAGTCAAAGTAATCCTTCGACGGCTCACCTCTTTCTTCTCAACTTTGTAGTATACCACAATTTCATAATCGGAATAGGACACCCGGCGAATATAGTATCTGACCGTTGTCTCCTCATTGCGTGGTATATATTCCCGCTCATTAAAATCTTCATACCCCGGCATAAAAAGCCGTCATGTATGAATTGGTGCCGGTATTCCTGCTGAGTACTCTGGTTACCTGGCTGGTCAGTCTTTTTACCAAAGGGCCGAAGGATGTAGATTCGTTGTTTGAGACGATGAAGAGATGAGATAATACAATATTCCGAATTTGTTCATGCGACCTTTTCACGTTAAAAATAGCGTGTAATATTTGTTTATTCTCTTTTACTCCACCAGTGACAGTACCGCATAAAAATTAGTTGCGTAACTACCATTCTACCCAAACGCTATTTTTCTATCGGCAACCATACAGAAAACATCGACACCTATAAATTCTCAAGCGCTTCGACAATCTCTTCCCTGGTGGAGTATTGATCACACACCGCTCTGAATTCTTCCCGCGTCAACACCTGTAATTCCTTGAGTGTAAACTCCGCAAAATCAAGCACCGGTATCAGGTATTTGGCGGTGTCACAATTAAACAGGTGTTCCTCATACCATGTATTTGAGTACCGGTCTTTCACTGACGGCGGCGTTTCATAATTGGCAAAGAGGTGTGAAAAGCGAATACCGACAGTGCCCCACATCTGGGTTTTATTATTTATTAAATCCTTGAACACGGGAACACTGACCCGCATATCTACTGATAAATCAACATCACTCACCCATGATGCAAGCCAGGTTTCAGCAGTCTCCCTGGATTTCGTCTCAGACCAGGCGCCACTGGTAAATGATGGTTTTAATCCAATATCTTCACAGGAAAGGAGATACAATCCATAATACAGCTCCTGCATGTATACCATTTCGTCCCGGATATTCATGGGGCGGTGTCCCGTCTCAGACAATCCATGCAATGCAGAAAGGGTGTTTTGTAGTATATAGTCCTTCAGGAAGTTTTGCAAAAAGGCATATGCCTGTGCAGTTCTCAGGTAGTATGTCACCCCCGGCTCGATTCGTAAACAGGGATATACTCTTTGCGGATCGCCGGATAAACAACCACCTATACCGGATTGTTTCACATGCGTCTCTTTATACGTGGTTATTATGGATTTAAATGCATCCAACAAGCGTTTTTTATAATTTTTTGTAAACATGAGCTTTGTGCACTCTTCGCCCTTTGTCGGCAACAGCAGTGTTTCCAGTGCATACACCTGTCTGCCGTACCAGCCTGTTTCATCAGTGGGCGTTAAATCAACAGTACCGTTCTGGATTGCCTTTATTAACTCGTTCATCAAATTTGCATCCGGCGGTATACCCATTGAAAAAATTTCATTAAAAAGTTCCATTTCAACACTTGTTGAAGCAGGGAAAAGCGACGCCACATCTTCAACCGGTTTCTGCAATTTCTTCGATAATGCAGTTAATGCGGCCTGTGATTGTACACTGCTGTCAAGGGCAATTTCCACAAAGGAAACATTCATTAACGGATTGGTCAACTTTGCATAAAACGAATTGACAGTACTCAGCTCATTTAATATATCACTGTTACTCTGCAGCACACGAACGATATCTGAAACAGCACTATCCCATGTAAATGTTCTCTGAAAAAAACGACCGAATTGAAAGAGTGTTTCCAGTTCAGCGTTCCAGGTATAAAATCCGATAGGTTTATACTTCACCTCATCACGATAAAATTCGTCTAAATACAAAGCGGCAATTGCAGTATCATAATCCGGTGGTGTTTTTCCTGCAATGGTAAGGCCGGCCGCAAGAAAAGCACGGGCATATGCATCAGTGCACTCACTTAAAATCGATTCAATCGTTTTCACCTGGGAAGCAAGCTCACCGGCAATACCGTTATAATAGGCTTTATCCAATGCAGCATAAAGGCCGTCGTTGAACTGCTTTGCTTTCGCATCGATAACGTTTATTGACGGTATTACTTTGTCCGGATCGGCAACAGATAAAACCGCATCGGATATGGTCGGGTAAAGGGTGGCCATAGCCTTCTCTTTTTTATCATCATACCCCGGAGCATCCAGCCTGATAATCGCAGCGCTGTTGTTTAACGAGCACTGCAACTCTTCCGAGTAAAAACCCAGTGATGAGTCAAAAAGTGGAACCTTCGAGGGGAGTGTATCATCCTTTAGATATGAAAACAGGGAATCATTGATATCATCCCGCTCATCCCACTCTGTAGTGTAGTACTGGGTACAGGACTGGTTCATGAGCAGTACAATAGAACAAATAAAAACAGGCAGTGCATTCAATTTGAATGTGAGGCTTTTCATGGTATATTCCCGGTACAAAGGTTTAACAAATAACCGTTATGCGTATAGTAAGGACGCTATTTAATAAACACCGTTATTCAGGAATTTCGCTCATTTTTATCAATAAATAATTTTTTATAGTTTTGGAATTTGCGGCTTTTTTGGTTACGAAGTGATTAGAAAGAAGGTTATCCAATATCTACTGTTTAATCGTGCTCCAGCTCGTGCCTGTAATCGATTCCTTTACAATATACATAGTGGAATTCAGTACTCTTTTTGTATAATTATTACAATAACAGTACCCTCAAACAAACCTCAACATCATTCCCATTTACTCTTACAAAGAAAATTCACCGTGACACGTTTTCATAGAGTTTTATGATATCACTGTTAGTTTCGACTGAAAGGTTCGCTGAACGATATATATTCGTCGCCGTAACCGTCAGAAGTTCTGTAGTAGGAATAGGAAGAGCCTGATGATATGAAAACAATTTCGAAATCACTATTTTTCACCGGACAATGGGTACCAATTATCATACCACCCCAGAGGTTTTTATAGCTATCCCATTCAAGGAACACTATATCGCCGCCAATAAAAAGCGCCATGGAAATATTACGAAACAGCCGTTATGAAGCGCCTATTCCGGCCTTTCCGGTTACTCGGGCAGATTGAATCATGGGCAAGGGCGCACAGGCAAGAAAAGACATAGAAACATACATAGTCAAAGAAATGCGGAAACCGATGATAATGGTGCCGGTTTTTTTCATTTTTTGAAATACCGGTTATATAATAGAGTTGTTGCATAATTTGTTTTTAGGGGTTAAAAAGTGCTTTTTTTTAAGTATAAACAGCATATTTTTCATGTTAATTTTAATTATGCAACAAGTCTAATTAATAAATCCGGTTTTATCGCCTTCTCTTCTTATACTTCTGCGCCTTCATCTTAAACACCGCAAACAACGCAAGCAGAACGATAATACTGACAATCTGCATCTTAATCTTATCGTTAATGATTCTCCCCTGGTCCTCCATGGTACTTCCGGTGAGAATAATCGGCTCAGTGGTATCCCCGCATCCGTTATACGCTATCATGCCTGTTTCGTATTCTCCCGATGATGAATCTGGTACAACCAGCTCCCAGGGCAGCAGCCATTCAATGACGACAGCAGTATCTTTCTCAGTACCGGATTTATCAACTGCGTATACCAACCCCTCTATTGAGGAGGTGTCGCTGTCCATTGTCTGGAATTTATGCATTGCGCTTAACCGGGGGTATACCCGTATCCCTATTTTACCGCAGGAATCGGCATAACGAAATCTGAAATAGCCGACCAGTCCTTTGGTGGTGTTCATAATATCCCACATAAAAGAGACTGTTCCTGAAAATGTATCGACATGCTCCTCGCGCCATTCCATAAGGAATCCGTCCACCTGAATACTGCGGCCGTAGCTCTCTACGACTATGCTTTGCCGGGAAGGTACCTTTTCCCACTGGATACAGAGCAATAAAACGACAACCAGAATAACTCTTTTCATTTCACACACCTTATTCCAATACTGACTTCACCGGATTCCGGGACAAACCATTGTCTGTTTTTAATGCGGAGCTGTTTCGGAGTACTGTACCACCCGCCTCCACGAATCACCCTATACCGGCCCACTGAAGGGCCGGCAGGATTGTTTTTCTCTGAAACGGCATAGTACTCTTTTTCATACCGGTCACGGGTCCATTCCCACACATTACCGGTCATATCATATAAACCCCAACCGTTCTGCTGAAAACTGCCTGATTTAACAGGGTGAAAATTCGATGCCAGAACACACCGTGAGGATGACGGCTGCTGATCGCCCCAGGCATACGTATTATTACTGCCGGACAGTGCAGCGTACTCCCACTGCGCCTCCGTAGGAAGCCGTTTCCCTTTGAATCGGCAATACTGCCGTGCCTGATACCATGAGACACACACCACCGGATAATCGGGAGAGCGGTACCTCTGCGGCACCCGCACCTTGCGAATACCGGTGGATGTCCACATCAGGCATTTCCCGTCATCATAATGGGCCGGGCTGCAGACGCCCTTTTGTACACATGAATCATACATGGCATAAGAAACTTCATACGTATCGATTTTATAGGAGGAAAGCGTTACTTCATGAGCGGGCTTCTCATCGTCGCTACCGTTGTTGGTACCCATGGTAAAAGTGCCCCCCGCAATTGAGACCATTTGCGAATAGCAAAGAAAAATAATACCATGAAGGCCAAGTATACCTCTATATACCACCGATTTATCCATCAGAGAAAAAAAACGCGTCTCCTATTTATCCTGCGTTAACTCAATAACCAGAATAATTATGCTGAAACCGACAAAAAGGCCCAGTGCAACCTTGTCCAGAATGGAAGCCAGTTTTGATTTTTCTTTCTTCTCTTTCCGCTCTTCAATCACCGCAGTCGTATCTTCAGTCTCCTTTGTCAGGGGCATAAGCGTGACATGCATTGAATCTTTCTCGCCGCTTTCCAGAGTAACGGCATGCTGTTCCCTTTTATATTCTGCAAGTGTAATAGAGACATCATAGGTGCCGGGTTTCAAGGTACCGTCAACAAAGGGAGTTTTTCCTACCTGCTTTTTATTTAATGATACCGTTGCCCCTGCAGGTTCGCTGCTTATGGACAGATGAACCGGTTTCACCAGTTCAAAAGTCAATTCACTATCAGAGCCGGCAGTGACATTCACGGTGGCCTTTTTTACAAAGTACCCCTTCTTTTTAAGAATAATAGTATGCTTGCCGGGAATAATATCATTCAGAACTATCGGAGATTTACCCTTGACATCATCATCAAAAACAACAACGGCACTGTCCGGGACGGTAATAATGGTTAAAGTACCTGTTTCGGAAGACTCAGCTTCAATTGACGAATCCGCACGCTGCACCTCCTCTTCCACCGCCTGCAGTTCTCCGGCTGTGGTATCTTT
>CAZIYW010000017.1:50863-60693 GCA_964543525.1 uncultured Fibrobacterota bacterium
CTTTTTCCACCGTTTCTGCGGCATCCTCTCCGGCCGGTTCAGCTTTGGCAATCTTCCCGGCGTCCGGGGTTTCTTCTACCTGCTTCTGTTTCGAATCATCCGCAGCCTTTCCCTCCAACGAATCCTGCTTTGATTTACTTTCAGTAACAGTCTTCTTCGTGCCGGAATTTTCTTCTGCGTTTTCTTCCTCTTTTACAGCCTTTTTCTCCGATGCACCTTCAGGAGCAACAGTTTTTTGAGGAGCCGTTACTTTTTCAACACTGCTCTTTTCTTCTTCCTGAGCTTTCTCTGCTTGAGCGTTTGCCCCGGATACAAATATTAAAGCAATAAACAAACCTGTATACAACTGTTTCATATAATTCCCCTTATGTACAAAATGTAATACGATATCTATAGAAATAAAAAATAAACTATGGGATAGGAAGTAACATCGTAAATGTACTATGGCAATTGAATATATTCATAATTTTAATAGAAAATTGGCTATATAATGCATTATCTATTTTCATAATCAGACTCTCCTCATTGCCGTCCATTGTTATAACCTTCGATATTATTGTACACGTAAACCCAAACCATTGAACCGTCTTTATCAAAATCTCGAATATAAAATCCTCGAGCCATGAACCTGTATTAGTTATTTCGATTCAAATAACCGCTAAATTGCTGAGTTGATATATTTTATCATGGTACATAGACCAAAGACTTTTTATCTGATTTTTCAAAGGAATGATATCCATGACTGAACATAAGGTTGAAAAAACACTGGCAATCATTAAACCTGATGCGGTTTCCAAAAAATATTCCGGCAGGATAATTTCAATGATCGAAGAGGCAGGATTATCGATTATCGGTATAAAACTGCTTCGGCTAACATCCGATAAGGCAGCGGCATTTTATGCAGTCCACACCGGCAAGCCATTTTTTGCGGGTCTCATTGAATTTATGTCATCCGGAAAGATAATTGTCCTGGCGCTGGAGGGAGAGAATGCAATAACGAGATGGCGGCGTGTCATGGGTGCGACAGACCCGTTAAAAGCGGAGGAAGGTACTATTCGCAAGCTGTTCGGCACTGCGGTAGATCGTAATGCCTGTCACGGCTCAGACGCCCCGGAAACTGCTGAAACCGAATTGAATTTCTTCTTTACTCCGGAAGAGCTGGTATCCTGAATAATTTCTTGAACAGTATCCAATCCAATTTATACAGGAGCAAACATAGTTATGAATAGAATGAAAAGTGATAGTATAGTGTACACTCTGACTTTCATTGTTGCCGTTATTCTGATACAGTGTAACCCAAAAACAACCGCCACTATCTCAAACACAGCAGAGCAGACCGATGAGTGTCTCTTAAAGGAGGAAGTCTGTGCCGAAGCTCTTGATTTCCAGAAGGAGTATGACCGGCTTCCTGAAGAGCAGCAGAAGGATATGCTTTCTGTACTAAGCACCTATGTTACTCACTGCGAAGAGGCAACGAAGCGATGCGAAGAAAGTATGAAAAAAAGGAAGAAAAAGCGGTAATCCGCTATACCGTCACCGGATAAAAAGTCATTTCCGGAAATTAATTTCTTGCGATAAATGTTAAAAACACCGTACAATAGTAGAGGTACACCAACACCGTTACAGACATAAAAATACTCCTGTTCTCAACTTATTTATTCATTATAGAGTACATTAATAATAGACAGTATCGCCAAATATAAATCTGTGTAAATACTTCTTTAACTGTTAGTAAGTTATGTTCGATAAAATAATCAAATACGGCATCCTTGTTTACGTTACCGCTGGTGCACTACAGGGTGAACCGGTATCTGGTGGTGACCCTGAACTTTTCGGCTCGGTCAATATCCTATCGACACCACCGAATGCACGGGTGTTCCTTAACGGTGAGGAAACCGGTTTTAAAACACCGGCTTTTCTATCACGGGTAAAAGCCGGGCTTAATACCATCAAGGTCACGTTGCCGGATTATCTTTTTGCCACCCGTCAGATTAATATTATTCCCGATACAACGATCACCCTTTCGTTCAAGCTTATCTCGTTATCCGACACAGCACATATCATCGGCAATTTACAGCTCGGCATTCTCAATCTGCCCCGTCCGCCGATCCATAGTCCCTATCTGGTTGACAACAAGCAGGTATACTCTGAAGAAATAACCCTGAATGCCGGCAAGCACCACGTTGTCTGGGAAGGAGGCAACATCTATTCCTCACTGGATACCGTTATCGAGATATTCCCGGGCAAGCTTACCACTTTTTCTTTTTCACCAGTACGACTGACCGGACAACTGACTGTTTCGCCATTCCCCTTTGATGCCGACGTATATATCAATCAGCGGTTGAACAGTACCGGCAAACTGCATACTTCCCTCGCCACCGGCACCTATTCAATTTCCGTGCAGCGCAACGGGTATACGCCCCACGAGCAGCAGGTTACGATTATGCCGGGGCGGCATGTTATTCTGGAAATAGATTTAATAAAAATACCGGATCGCGACAATGACGGGTTTCTTGACAGTTGCGACCATTGTCCCGATGTTTACGGACTCTATGCCGGCTGTCCGAAACAGGATCGCGGAGAAGCTATCAAACGTTACGCACGAATCGTTCATGACAATTTAAAAAAACAACCTCTCACATTTTCATTGAATACCATCGGTCTCCTTTTACGAAACCCCACCAATGAAAGCTTCAGAGAATTTATCTCCTATTTTAACGACGGACCACCTTTCTGCAATAACAAGAGCGGGATTATTTTTGCAAATTCATATAGCGTTTCATCCCATGGCTTTCATATTAACCTTGAACTGGGCCAGTGGTATTCCGGATTGAAATACGAAAAACACTGGTATAATCCCATACTCATTACAACCGAAGATAATCAATACTACATTTTTTATAAAGACTCCGCCACCAACCTGGAACCGCGTATAATAATCCCCAGCACGTCACTGTCATGCGGATTCAATCTGACAATCCGGCGATTTAACTGCACCTATTCCCTCGGGTATCAATGGGAAGATATTATCATTTCAGACGTCATTTCCAAAGCTGGATTTGAACAATATCTCATAGAATCCGATTCATTACAGTCGGATTTTACCCCATACACCGGCCCCAGAACCACCATTGTATTCAATAATGACTTCTGGTTTCATAAACTGAGATTCGAATACGATCTGGCAAAAGGAAGGCGATTTATTCCATCGGTTTATACCTCAATTTCCCTTTCGTTCGGGTCGAAACCCAATACCGGCTGGCATACTTTTCAGGCAGGCATGCTGCTGAAGATTATCCCTTCAATCAAAATAAAAAGTCGTTCTATTCTGGAAAAAGCTGATCGCACCGAATCTGAGTATGAGGAGGACGTTGAATGAAAAAAATACGGCGATTCATAATGGACATCAGGTGTGTTGCGGCTGCAATCGCACTCGGGGCAATTCTGACACTCGGATGCAGCGGCGGGTTTATGGAAGATAATGAAAACGCGACAGAGTTTAAGAAATCTATCTTTGATCCTGATGATATCGACACCATAAACGTGCGAAAATAAAACGCCCCTGCAGACAATGCATGCAAAGGCGTCCTTATAGCGTCTTTTATTTTCTCAGGTTACTCGTAGTACTTATCTATATGCTCCTCGATTTCCTTACTGTTTTTATAGCTGACATACCATTCCATATAGGCATTCTTTCTGGCCTTTTCTGTCAGGTCCGACTTGATACGTGCTACGGCAACGCTCTCCCAGGGAATAGTCTCTTCGATATGTATCCACAGCGGTTTGATCACATAGAACGCTCCCTCCGACTCAATAACCGGTGACACCTCATTCTCAGCGAGGGTAAAAGCAATTGCGGTCACTACGGTATTATACCCTACATCGGTAATATATTGTTTTCTGGTAACCGTATCGGTTACACCGGATACCAGCAATGAATCGGTGTCCTTTAAACCTGCAATATCGGTTTCAGGGGTTATGCTCGGCCGGAGATCATCAAGGTACAATTTTGCCCGCTGCATCTGCAGGGAGTCTTTAATCATATACATAATCTGATCCCGTACATCAGCCAACGGTAAAACACCCTCCTCTGTTCGCCTCTTTACTTTTAAAAGGAAAAAGGCATGTTCATTTTCCATACGTTCGGAGATACTGTCCGGTTCCTCTTCCTCCCCTTTTTCAGAAAAAGCGAAGGTGGATGCACCAACCAGATACCCGATACCCGATATCATATCTCCCTTCTTGAACAGACCTGTGGAATCGACTGTTATTGCCTCATGCTCGGCAACCGCAGCCTTGAATCCTTTTTGCAGCATAACATTCCTGAGCGAATCGATAAACATCTCAAGACTGTCCAGTGTTTCGGAGGTCGGTTGTATTTTACGGAGGATATGCCGGGCTTTCACTCTGACAACGGTATCCTGCACCTCCCTGTCTTCGACATAGATAATATGATATCCGAAATCAGTCCGAATCGGATCTGATATTTCTCCCGGTTCAAGAGAAAAGGCGACCTTTTCAAATTCAGGTACCATCTGACCCTTGACAAACCATCCCAGATCGCCACCCTTCCTGGCGGAACCTTCATCATCCGACTCAATCTTTGCTTCCTCCTCAAAAGTTGATTCTTTATCGAGCACCCGTTTCTTAATATCGAGCAATTCCGTCACATAGGACTGCTCATCTTCAGGCGTAGCTTCCTTGGGAACTTTTACAAAGTAAAGCTCCGCCTGTTTCTCTTCATAAAAAGTGTCCTGATTCGCTTCATAAAAACTGGTAATCATCTCATCAGTTATCTGCGAAGAATCAACCGGAAATGAAGACGGCTGCGTCTTCACATACTCAAATACAATTTTATCATTCTGACTATGATATTCATAGGCAATCTCAGCCTTTGTCGGTACTTTACCGATTTCGAGAAGCTGCCGAAGTTTTTCCATCGGTACGATCATATTTTTTGTGTATAACTCCAGCTCGAGCATCCCGGGATTTTCATAACTTTCAGGAGTACTGAGAAACTGGATATATTTCGCCGTATCAAATACGCTGTCGGTCTGAAAATGGGGATGATTTACAATCTCCGGCGGAGGATTGTTTTTTATATGCTCAAAAACCTCATCAGCAGAACCATAAAGCGACATATCCTTAAATAGTTCTTTATGTAATATTTTACTTACTTCAGTTTCCCATACCTGCCGGGGCACCATCCGCAACTGCTGCGGGGATAATTCTCCCTGATCGGAATTCATGCGGTATCGTTCCCGCTCAATTTCAACTTGGCGGGCAAACTTCCGGAGCGGTATCTTCTTCTTGCCTATTTTACCGACATATACCTCTCCTCTTCCCCTTCGGGTAACATCCATACCCCATGCAAAAAATATAGTACCGACAAAAGCAACAATGACTACCCACATAACAATGGGAGCGATATCTCTCATAAATTTAATCATAAGCTATTCCACCGTATCCTGAATCCTCACAATTATAATTTCTGTTTATTTTTTTTATTCTTTGCAGGTTCGAGCAGACGCTTATAATGCTGTTCATCCATGAGTATGCCAACCGCAGCGAGAACCTGATCATCATTTCGCAGTTTTGTCCGATATACCAGGTTATTATCCTGCCCAAGCCCCCGTACAAGAAGGGCTTCATAAATATATCGTTTTATCAAATCTTCACTTTTCTCAAAATCCCTCTGATCCTCTTTTTTTATTAACGATTCAATCTTTGCAACCATCATATTCAGCTCTTCAACTTCCTCATCTTTCCAATCCGGCCTGTTTTCGGCAAGCAATGCCGAGTCAACGGTCGTATCTTTTTCAAGCCCGGCCCAGCTTTTAAACTCATCAAGCTTTATATGAGACAGACTTTTATATTCAAATTGGATCGAGTCGAGAAAAGCCTGAAAATCATTCATTATTTTTTTGTCAATAACCAGACTGCTGTCAACCACTATCTTCCTTTCTATCAGTCGAGGATATTCACTATTGGCAAACTTGAAAAAAACATCCTTTAAAAACAACGTTTTAATAATAGGATCAGGTTGGGTAAATTCAACAATGGTATCCGGAATTATACCACCGCCACCAAACACAATCCTCCCTTTGTTTGTCTTATACTCGACAGTGTCTCTTTTCGATTGAGAACCCGATTCATCTTCTTCAGGTTTTGTGGTATTTTTTTCGGATTCCATTTCATCATTTTCGTCACCATTCTCCGTGTCGGGTATATCGTTCTCCGGCTTATTTATACATCTGCCCGAAGGAGTATAATAAAATGCAGTGGTCAACTTGAGATGATGCTCCTTATCAAGCGGCAGAATACTCTGTACCGACCCTTTCCCAAAGGTAGTATCTCCCAGAACAACTCCCCGGTCCCAGTCCTGAATGGCCCCGGCAACAATTTCAGAAGCGCTGGCACTTGCCGCGTTAACCAGGACAACCAGCGGTATATCAGTGGGCAACACAGGATTTCCTCCGGCATAATACTCTTTATTCTGCGCACGGAGCCGCCCCCGGGTGGAAACAATGAGTGATTTCCTCGCCAGGAATTTTTCCGACACCTCTTTTGCCTCGGGCAGAAGACCGCCAGGATTGTGCCGCAAATCCAGAATAAGTCCCTTTATATTATTCTTAAGAAGCCTTTTTATTGCTTTTTCAACCTCTTCACCCGCCTCCTGTGAAAAAGTAAGCAGTCGCACATAACCGATACCATCCTTGAGTATTCCGCTGTATGGTACAGATTTTATTGTTATAATCTCACGAACAATAGTGAAATCAAGGGGTTTTGCCTCGCCTTTCCGCCTGATTTTAATAGTCACTTCACTACCGGGCTCTCCCCGCAGTTTGGCAACCGCAGCATCAATGGTTATACCTTTGGTGGATTTTCCCTCTATTTCTATAATCTGATCGCCCGACTGAATCCCGGCACGGGATGCCGGCGTGCCTGATATGGGTGTCATGACAGTCAGAATTTTATCGCGAATAGAGATCTGAATACCCAGTCCACCGAATTTTCCCTCAGTATGAATCTTCAGTTCCTCATAATCTTTCTTTTTAAAAAAGCTTGTATGGGGATCAAGTATCTCAAGCATGCCGGTAATGGCATGATCAACCAGGTCTTCGGAACTGACCTCCTCAACATAGCTCTGATGTATCCGTGTTGCAACATTATCAAGACGAATAATATCAGTGTAAAAATTATCATTATCCGCTTTCGTTGTGTCGGCAATCAGTCCGAGTACAACCACCATGAGAGTAACAACTCCCCAGAAATGGGTTTTGTTTGATACTCGCACCCCTCCGCTTTGTCCGTTTTCTGTCATGATACTACCTTCTCTAAATAGGTAAAAAAACAACTGTTCTTTTACTGAATTGTATCGTATAACTAATGATGGGACAAGTAAATAATACCATATAAGTATAAATACAAAAAATAATTTATAGAATGTGGATTGAGCGCTTTTTTTTAAATATAAAGGCTCTAATATTAATACAAGTAAATATTTAAAATACAAGTAATTATTCAAAGATTTCAAAGCTGTTCATGAAAAGCGAGGACTTTCACAATGGTTTCGCCCGGTTTTGGTTTCACCAATACAGCAGGAATGTGAGTGGGGTAAACTTAAGGTGACTCACAATTATTTAGGAATCTATTATGATTTCTGAAAAACCACTTTCCTGTCACTACTGGGTAAGGATAAATCGCTTGAGAGCATTTTTTCCATCAAACTTTATTCCTACAAAATAGCATCCCATCGCAATCTTACCGGGGTTCTGGTCCCATATATAATGATCTGAGTCATTATCCGGTTGAATAACTTGAACTAATTTACCATTAATCGTGTATAACCTTATATCGGATAGTTTTGCCTTTCCCGTGACGGTAAATATAACTTTTCCCTTCTGTCTGACAATATTCAGTAATGGGTGATTCTGAACAAAAGAATTCTTCACAATCCCGCTGTTTAAAGGCATCATTTTTATCGATAAAGGAGTTCGCTTTAAACTCACTACCTGAACATTTTGAATGGTTCTGGGATAATAATCCTTATGAGAAAATTTAAGCGTATAAGTACCGTCGATAATCATCCGGCAATAAAATCCGCCATTGTAAGAATATCTCTTTAAAAAATCTTCATTCTCACCTTCAACCATCACTTCCACACTATCAATCCCTTTATTGGTCACAGAATCACGGATAATACCCTGAATTCCGGTAAAAGCCAGTTCATAGAAACTTAGCATCATCTCTCTGTACTTATCCCAATAGCGGTCAAAATCATTCTCTTTAATCAACTTCGTCCTGGACATTTCAAAACAAAAATTCATCACTTTACCATGGTAGTCCATATAATCGGTCTGCGTTCCGTTGCCTGTATAACCAATTGTTTCGAATGGAGTGCCGACACCACCGGATATTCCACCTACTGTTTTGTCTACTAAATATTCTCCCATCTTCTTGTATAAAGCCGCTTGCGGATGTGCCTGACTTTTATGACTCCAGGGGTGTATGTAGCATTCCACGCCTCCATGACTATCACAGCCGATAGTGAAAAAGTTCTCTTCAACCAATTTATAACTATTTCTTGTTTCCTGCTGCTCTTTAGCGTCTGGAATAACACCGGGAAGGCACTTAAAACTGCGGTTTAAATCAACCCCGTTTGCATTTGTACGACGAGCACCGTAAACCGAGCTGTTCCCTCCTGCATAAGTTCCATCCGGATTCTGAAAAGGAACAATCCATATCTGAGTACTATCAACGATCCTCATTATCCTCGGATCATCTGCTTTATATCTTTCCATTAAATATTGAATCATTCGAAAAGAACACATTGTTCCAGTGAGTTCATCACCGTGGATGGCGCCTAACCAAAGAACATTTGGCCTGGGAATTTCCTTTTTGCCGGTAATCACCGCACATAACATTTTTCTACCCTTAATGGATTCCCCGAACTCCTTAACTTCGATTAAATCCGGATAGTCTGTTTCAAACTGCTCCATCAGGTTTAGATAACCCTCATAGGAAGGCCATTTATCGATACGATCACTGGTTTTAAAATTCTTATAATCGGAACATTCAACCGGAAATCGTTCACCGGGATGGATTTCTACATGGTACACCAAATCAAAGTCAAGAAAATTTTCAAATTGCTGTTTATTACCAGCATAGGCATAAACAAGACTTCCCTCCCTTTTATCAACAGATACAACCCTGTCTATCTCCTCAAGAGAGAGTAAAGAATTCGCATAAAAAGAAAAATATAGCTCCTTGCCATTATTGAGCCTATCCATAGCTTTGGCGTATTCAACTTCCAGGTTATGACCATACAGGTTGGAAATAATAATACCCAGACCCAGAAAAAATACTTTTAAAGATCTCATGCTTATTCCCCTTTTAAACAATTTAAACACCAAATTTGTTGCATAATCATAAATGAATAATCATAAATAAGAATGGCATGAAAGATATACTAAAGATATACTGTTTTTACTTAATAAAAGGCAGTTTTAAATCCTGAAAATGTATTATACAACAACTCTAATCCATAAAAGCGCATAATTACCATCCTAACGGTTTAAATAAAAATGAAATTATAAGTTATCGTACCTTCTGCAAAAACAGTCTGAAAAACATTTTCTATATTATATCCATTATTATATATAAACATTACCCTGTTATATAATTTAATAGCCCTCAATTTGATGGAGAAATTTTTTTTGTTTTTAAGTTAATTTTCGTTCTCAATTTGAGAACACTACAGCTTTGTGTCATAACCGTTTTAAAAGTAGTGTAAAGCCACCGGTTTGAAATTGGACATTTTTTAATTG
>CAZIYW010000018.1:0-58528 GCA_964543525.1 uncultured Fibrobacterota bacterium
TCCGCAAGGATCCGTTATCAGGTCATCTGTTTGTGTTTATTAACAGGAGCCGCAGCAAGCTCAAGATACTGTTCTGGGATCGTACCGGTTATTGCCAGTATTACAAGCGTTTGGAATCGGGGAGGATTACCTTGCCGAGACAGAAGAATGATAAGGAGCATAGTATACAGATTACGACAGAGCTGCTTCGTCTTATACTTGATGGAATAGATTTGTGGGGTATCAGAGCCGGTTAAGAGGAGATTTTTATTAAAAAAGAAGAAAGAAATTACTTGACATCAGGAATTGCATTATGTATATTGATATATGCAAAAGACAGTAGAGGGACCCACCGTTGATTTAGCTCAAGATTTTGCTGAATGCCATATCCTGATTCATAAACAATTCCACGAAATAAGCTGTGTAAAACACGAGCTGCCTCAGCTTAAGCGCATGATATTCGGCCAGAGGTCTGAGAAGCTTGTTACGCCTCCTGCTGAGCAGACGAGGCTTGAGGGGTTATTTGAGTCAGGAGCTCCTGAGCCTGGATTTGCTGAGGAGAAGGAGAAGATAAGCTATAAGCGGCGGAAACGTTGTAAAGGGCCTGGCCGCAACGCTGTTCCTGATGATATTTACACTGAAGAGATTACCTTAGAGCCTTCTGATGAGGAAAAGAAGTGTATCGGTCATGAGGAGACAAATATACTCGACTATAAGCCTGCGGTATTATTTGCGAAGAAATATATCCGTCCCAAGTATGTGTGTGAAGATTGTCCTGACCAGGAATATGTTGAGGAAGTGCTTTTTCATATAGCAAAGCTGTATGCAGTAGAAAAATATTGTCGTGAAAAAGAGCTTAGTGTTGAGGAGCGGTGTAGAGCCCGCCTGATAGATGTACCGACCTATTTGAAGGAGCTTAAGGAGCTGTTGGAGAATCCGGGGAGAACGATTTTACCGAAGAACCCGGTTGGTAAAGCAATAGGCTATGTTTTAAGTAACTGGACTGAATTAACTCGCTACCTTGAAGACGGGAGGCTTGAGATAGACAACAATCGGATAGAGAATGCAATCAGACCGGTGGCACTGGGAAGGAAGAACTGGCTTTTTGCAGGTTCCCATGACGGGGCTAAAAGATTAGCGATTCTGTACTCGATCTTCGGTACATGTAAAATGAATAACATTAATCCGTATGAATATATTAAAGACGTGCTCGATAAAATCATGGATTATCCCAGCCACAAAATCAAAGACCTTACGCCTGTCGAATGGAAAAAATTACAAAAATCAGATGACACGGGATGGCAGAACGGATACTGGAGGACGTAAAATAAGGCGGAAAATTGTCTGTTTGTAAAGCATTCCGGATTTGTGGTGTTATGACCGGCTCGAAAAAGAAATTTCCTATCAGCCACGCTCGCTGGAACGATTCATATCCGGTATGGTTACTGCCGGTGTGTTTCGCTGTGCCATAGTTCCGCGCACTTTCCGTTATATTTTCCTGTTATGTTTTCCCGCAAGCTGGCCGCAGGCGCCGCTTATATCCCGTCCCCGGCTCTTTCTTACGGTGACTGCTATCCGGTGTGCCGCCAGTTTCCCCATGAATGTTTCAAGCCGCTGCCGGGTCGGCGCATGCATCGACCCGTTGGTACAGGGATTGAGCTGTATCAGGTTTACTTTACACGGCACCCCTCTCAGCAGCTTCGACAGGGCATCCGCCGCTTTGTCTGAATCATTCTCTCCTGCAATAAGAATATACTCAAAGGTAACCACGGCGCCCTTTTTCTTATAGTACTCTTTCGCCGCATCTATTACCGTTTTTATGGGATATTTTCTGTTTATCGGCATCAGCCGGTTTCTCAGATCATCAGTGGGTGCATTGAGCGAAATAGCGAGGTTAATATTCAGGTCCAGTGCCATGAGTTTTCTGACAGCGGGTATGAGCCCCGCCGTGGAAACCGTAATTTTTCTCCCGCCTATTGCAAAACAATCCTTATGCATGATTATTTCGAGTGCGTCAAGGAATGTGTTGAAATTGGCCAGTGCTTCCCCCATACCCATGAATATGATGTTGGTGACGGGTCTGTCGTCATGCGCGGCCAGGTAATCGTTAGCGCCGATTACCTGGCCGGTAATCTCATGGAGTGTCAGATTACGGATGAGACCCATGGTTGCCGTCTCACAGAACCGGCAATCCAGACTACAGCCCAGTTGACTGGAGACACAGAGACTCCGCCGCTTGCCGTCGTAAAGCAGCACGGTTTCTATAACAGCATCCTCTGTGCCGGCGCCGAAGCCGAACTTGACGGCGTCACCCTTTTCAGATTCAAGCAGGTAGCGTACCGGCAATTTCTCAACGGTATATTTGTCAGCCAGCTTTTTCCGCGTTGATTTCGCCACGTTGTGCATACTGTCAAAGGAGTCAACCCGCTTTTTATAAAGCCATTGTATAATCTGATTATATCTGAATGCAGGTTCCTCCCATTCGGCAAGCTGGGTTTTCAGGGTGCCGAGAGGAAGATTGGTTATCTGTGTTACTGTATCGATCATTATTGAAAAGGTGCGAATGATTTGTGAAGAAATAAACAGTAATGGTCAGAAATTGACCGCTTTGTCATTTCGACTGAAGGAGACTGATTGGAATATATCCCTCCCCGACTCTCCGGCATGACATTACTCCCAAACATCCTCTTACCCGTTTAAAACACTTTTTGCCTGGGCAATCTGTTTCTCAATACTCTCCGGACCGGTGCCGCCCTGAATGTTTCGCCGTGCAAGCGCGGAGTCCCATTTGAACACATCCTTGATATCACTTTCAAACTTCTCGGAAAATTCTTTCAGTGTTTCAACAGATAAGTCATTCCAGGCAATACCCTTGGTTATACAATGTTTTACTATATTGCCGACAATTGCATGAGCGTTTCTGAAAGGTACGCCTTTTTCAGCCAGATAATCGGCAACATCAGTGGCAAAAAGAAAGGGGTCCATTTTATCGGTGATGTTTTGCGCATTAACAGTGAGCGTGGCAATCACTTCCGAAAAGACCGACAACACCAGCACCAACTGGGTGATACTGTCAATAACCGGCTCTTTGTCCTCCTGTAAATCTTTAAAATAGGTCATCCCGACCCCTTTCAGCGTGGCAGCGAACCGGGTATAATTTCCGATAAACCGGCCGCTCTTTCCCCGTATCAGCTCCAGAGAATCAGGATTCTTTTTCTGCGGCATCATACTGGAGCCGGTGGCCCAGGCATCATCCAGACTGATAAAACCGAACTCTTCCGATGACCAGATGATCAAATCCTCGGCATACCGGCTGCAGTGAATACCCAGTGATGCACAGGCGGCCAGGGTTTCGAGTACAAAATCGCGCGCAGCCACGGCATCCATACTGTTCTCGGACACCCGTGAAAAGCCGAGCTCTTTTGCCAGCGCCTCCCTGTCAATATCAAACCCGCTTCCCGCGCAGGCACCTGCACCCAGCGGCATGCAGTCTGCGCATTCAGCAGCCTGCCGGCACCGTTTCTTATCCCGCTCAAGGAGAAAGAAAAAGGAAAGCCAGTACTGGGCCATACTCACCGGTTGTGCCTGCTGTAAATGGGTATATCCCGGCATGACTGTTGCCTTTTCGATCTCCGCCCGTTTCAGAAGCGCTTCCTGCACCCGTTCGATTTTCGCGACGATATCCAGCAGGGAGCGTTTAATATAGCGTCTGAAACCCGTTACTACCTGATCATTGCGGGATCGCCCGGTGTGCAGGCGCGCGCCAGTATCGCCTATTTTCTCTGTAAGCAACCGCTCCACCGCCATATGAATGTCTTCATCGGTGGTCTTGAAATTGATCGTATCCTGATAGTACTCCTTTAAAATGGTTTGAAGGCCTTCACTTATGCGCTCTGCCTCCTCCGCAGACAGCACGCCTGCTTTCTCCAGCGCGTGTGCCCATGCAATGCTCCCCTGAATATCATCGACAATGAGAACGATATCAATAAGCAATGAGTTATTGAACGTGTCCATAAGGGCATCTGTCGATTTGGTAAACCGGCCGTTCCACATCTTCATAAGGCCACCCCTTTCACTTTCATCTGCAGAGTTGTTCTGCCGTTCCATGTATTTTCATCAAGGGAAAAGGCAAGCGAAAAAGAGTCGGAATATTTTACTTCATCAAAGCGCTCGCCGAAATTGAACGCAATAGCATCTATGACCTGCCCCGCCTTGGTCACGGTCATTTTAAGATGATTCTTGCCCACAATCCTTGGTTCATACCGATGGCGCAGGTCATGGCATAACAGCACAGGCCGCATATTGCCCGGACCGAAAGGCTCCATCTGCTTTAAAATATTAAAAAATTTCGGGGTCAACTGAGCAACTTCAATTTCAGCATCGGCAAATACCTTCGGTATCAGCTCCTCCAGGGTAATCCGTCTGCTTACCGCCTCATTAAAGCGTTTCCTGAACGCGGGAAGATTCTCTGCTCTGATACTTGCACCGGCCGCAGCTTCATGCCCGCCGTAACTCTCAAGCAAGTCACTGCATTCATTCAAAGCATCAAGCAGGTGCAGGCCCCGGATACTTCGTCCGGACCCCTTCGCACATCCCTCGTCATCGATTGAAAACAGAAAGGTCGGCCGGTAAAACCGTTCCACCATTTTTGACGCGGCAATGCCGATAACACCCACGTGCCAGTCGGTACTGCCGGCAACAATAGCATACTCGTTCTGTACATCAATATTGTTGAGAATCCACTCGACGGCATGATCCTGTACATAGGCATCGAGTGCCCGCCGCTCCTTATTCATCTCCACCAGTTCCCTGGCATACAGGGTGGCCTCAGCCTCATCATCGGTAAGCAGCAGTTTAACGCCGCGGGTGGAATCGCCCAATCGTCCGGCTGCGTTGATACAGGGAGCCAGCAGAAACACCACATCACTGGTGGAGATTCTCTTTCCGGCTATTCCCTGAAACTTGATAAGCTTCTGTAAACCGACACTGGTGGTGGTATTCAACTGCTTGAATCCGTAGGTGACAATAATCCGGTTCTCCCCGACCAGCGGAACAATATCCGCGGCAGTGCCGAGGGATACAATATCCAGGTGCTTCCGCCAGAGATCGTCGGAACATGCCGATACCGTTGTCAGCGCCTGACACAGTTTCAGTGCCACTCCGACGCCCGCAAGGTGCTTGTCCGGATAGGGGCACCCGGCAACCTTGGGGTCCAGAACCGCACAGGCTTCGGGAAGCGCAGTATGGACTTCGTGATGATCCGTAACAATCACATCAATGCCGTACTCCCGCGCCCGGTCAACCGGCGCGCACGCGGTAATCCCGCAGTCTGCGGTAATAATTACTTTCCCCTGCCGCCGGTGAATGGTATCCACCGCCGTGACTGACACACCATACCCTTCAGTCAACCGGTTCGGCAGATAATATTCACAGACCGCACCAAGTGCACTGAGTACCCGGACAAGCAATACCGTTGCCGACACCCCGTCAACATCATAATCACCGTGCACTACAATCTTTTCTTTCTTCGCCACGGCAGCCATGATACGATCCACGGCCTTGTGCATATCCTTAAACAGGAACGGGTCATGGAAATGGTCAAGGCTGGGCCGGAAAAAGGATTTGCACTCATCGAAGGTGGTAAGCTTACGGCAGGCAAGAATCCTGGCAATGACCGGTGAGACACCAAGCTCACGGGCAAGGGTTGCGACAACAGTATCATCGACATCTTTTATTGCGAGAATCTCATGGGGCGCAGCATACTCGTTCATGAAACCGATGCTCCCGGCTCTATTGCCGAATCAGGCGTTATCAATGCCATTTTTTTGCCGTGTATCGCGGCGAGAAGCATACCTTCAGAGGTGACGCCCATGAGTTTGGCCGGCTTCAGGTTGGCAACAAACACAATCTGCTTCCCCACCATCTCCTCCGGCGTATAGGCTTTACCGATACCACCGACGATCTGACGTTTCCCCGCGCCTGTATCAACAATAAGTTTTATCAGTTTATCGGAGTTCACCACCCGGGTTGCTTCTGTAACGGTGCCGACACGAAGATCCACCTTCCGGAAATCGGTAATGGTAATAACATCCTCTTCACCACTTTCTTCAGAGACGCTCTTTCCAAACAGCGCATCAAAATCACTCACCTCAATGGGCTTTACCAGCTTCTCCGTTTTACCCATAGTGGCGTTACGCAATGAAAACCGATAATCATCCCAGCACAAATCTCCCCCGTACTGTTTCTCTATTGCAGCAACCAGATTGGGAATAAAGGGCTTGAGCAGCACGGCACAAGCTTTCACCAGGTTGACACAGGTAACCATGACCCTGGCCGCCTCATCCTTATTGCTTTTTATCAGCTCCCACGGTTTGGTATCCTGGTAATATTTATTACCCATACTGCTTAGCGCCTGTATCTTCTCGATTGCAGCTTTAAATTCAACATTTTCGAAGTACTGTTTGATCTCCGCCGCCGTGTTGTCCACTGCCTGTGCAATAGTATCGTCCCACGGGACATCCGGTACGGTTGCGTTGAAATAGCGATCAAGGAATATAAAGGTACGGTGGTGCAGATTACCGATATTATTTACCAGCACGGTATTCACCCGGTTACAGAACTCTTCTATATTCAAATCAATATCGGCGGAGTTGTTTGACAATTTAGACCCGAAATAAAAGCGGAGGTATTCACCGGCGGCGGGGTGTTTTATCTTTTCGAGGTAGTCCCGCGCCTTGATAAAAGTTCCGCGCGTTTTGGACATCTTTTCGCCCTGCACCGTCAGAAAACCGTGCACAAAGACTTTGCGGGGAAGTTTCAGTGACGCGGCGTGCAGCATGACCGGCCAGAACAGGGTATGGAAATAGACAATATCCTTACCGATGAAATGAACAACCTCTCCGGGGCTGTCTTTCCGCCAGATCGCATTAATATCTCCATTATTCTCCTGACACCACTTGTCCGTTGCGGCAATATAGCCGATCGGCGCATCAAGCCACACGTAAAAATATTTGTTCTCCGTACCTGGAATCTCGAAGCCGAAATAGGGGCCGTCACGGGAAACGCACCACTCCTTGAGCCCGTCATCAACCCAGCGCATGACAAAATTGCGCATGTCTTCCTGCAGCACATCATTCCCGGTGAGATAGTCCCGAAGAAACTGCTCCGATTTGGCAAGCTGTACGAAAAAATGTTTCGAGGTTCTCAGTACCGGTTTGCGGTGACAGGAGATACACCGGGGATTCGTTAAATCGGTGGGATCATAGGTAGCGCCGCACGACTCACACACATCGCCGTACTGATCCGGAGCATTACACCGGGGACATGTGCCGGTGATAAACCGGTCCGGCAAAAAACGTTTACATTTTTCGCAGTAATACTGCTCTATCTCCTTCTCAACAACCAGTCCCTGTTTCTGCAGCTCGGTAAAAATATACACCGACCATTTTCGATTCTCCGCAGAATTGGTGGTGTAATACTTATCGAAACTGATTGAGAATCCGGCATAATCTTTCACATGATTACGCCACGCCTCCTCGACAAGCTCCTCACAGGTGATACCCAGTTTCTGCGCGCTCAGTTGAATGGGAGTCCCGTGGGTGTCGTCGGCGCAGACATACACCGTTTTTCTACCGGTCATTCTTTTGTAGCGGACATATATATCAGTCTGGACACCTTCCACGAGATGACCGAGATGAATATCCCCGTTGGCATAGGGCAGTGCGCTGGTAATGACCAGTGTCCCTTCCTGTTTCTTATTCTGTTTTACTTTCTGCTTTACTTTCTGCATTTGTGTGTTCCAATCCTTTTTTTAACTCTTCTGCGTTATACCAGGCGAAACCGCCGTCATCAAAACGGACCTGTCCCATATTGGTAAAAATATTAATAAAACATATTGTTCCTTTTCTGTTATCAAGCTTGACTTCAGAGCCGACAGGCGGAAAATTTTTAAAACAGTCAAGATAGGTATCTTCCTCGAACCGCAGGCAGCAGAGCAGGCGGCCGCAGTTACCGGATATCTTTGCCGGATTCAAGGAAAGCTGCTGATCCTTGGCAAGTTGTGTGGTAATCTGCTCGAATTCTGTAAGGAATGCGCTGCAGCACTGTTTCCGGCCGCAGACGCCCATACCGCTGATCCGTTTGGCTTCATCCCTGACCCCGATCTGGCGAAGCTCGATTCTGGTGCGGTACACCGACGCCAGATCCTTTACCAACTCCCTGAAGTCAACACGCTGAGCCGCGGTGAAATAAAAGGTGATTTTACTGCCGTCAAACTGCTGCTCCACATCAACCAGCTTCATATCGAGTTTGAATTTCTCGATTTTCTCTTTGCACAATTTGAATGCCTCCTTCTCTTTCTCACGGTTCTTTTTAAAGGTTTCCAGATCCCCTTCCTCCGCCATGCGCTCGACACTTTTCGTTTCGCCCTTGCCCCGCTTAAGACGCACCAGTTCGCCGACAAATGAAACCCGACCCATATCAAGACCGCGATCCGCCTCAACAATAACATAATCACCTTCATCAATATCCAGCTCATTACGGTTTCGATACACCGCACGACGTTCACCTTTAAAAACGACTTCCACTAACTTAGTATTTTTCCCCATGCATAATCTCCGAAATTGACATGAAAAACGTACTCAGCACCATAAGAATATTTCCCCGCGCACGAATCGCCGCTATAGCCTGCTCGCAGGTTGTCTTCAGCCTCTCCGCCGTCTCAACGGTAACCGGCACAGCGGTTTCCGGTGATGAGGTTACCTTAATATACTTTTCAGTGCCCGATATCCCATGAAAAAAGGTTGTGCGAATGATATGGAGAAAAGCAACCAGCAGCTTCTCTCCCGCAGCATAATCATACCCCCCACCGCAGTACTTCTGTGTAATTGATTCCAGTGCGGCAGTCACGGTAAAAAGTGATGCATTCTTTACACACAGCTCCCAGAGTACCTGTGCCTGTCCGGCAAACACATCCAGAGACTCGTCGACCAGCATCAGTGCGCTCCCATAGGAACCCGCTGCAGCAGCTATCGCGTGAACAACTTTCGGATCATCGGGACCAGTCCGGTTTTCCGGCAGAGCGCCGATGTCGCTTCATCAGGAGCAACACTGCCGAATCGGATAATCTGGCACCGTGAGCGAATCGTCGGCAGTACCGCGTGGGGACGTGGGGTCAGAAGAAACATGATGGTATTCGGCGGCGGCTCCTCCAGCGTCTTCAACATGGCATTGGCAGACGCCGCCTGCATCACATCAACATCACAGATAATCGCAACATTGATATTCCCCTGAATAGTACCACGAATGATGGAGTGATTCAATTCCCGTATCCACTCAACCGGAATATGCCGTATTCTTGATTCAGTAACCGTATAGGGATTCTCTATCTTAAACCGTGTCTGTTCCGCAATATATTTCCATCCATCATCACTAAGCTTGCTACTGTCTCCGCCGGCCTTGTGCTCCTTACTCAAAGATAAGGGAAATACGCAGTGAAAATCAGGGTGCGCATAGGTGAGAATCTGCCTGCAGGCATCACATTTATAACATGGTACCTCTTCCGTGCTGTTACATAACAGTGCGAACGCCAACTCAAGAGCGGTCTGGAACTTGCCCACCCCGACAGGACCGCTGAACAGATAGGCATGGCCCAGAGAAGCGTTCTCAAATGCGGTACCCAGCGTATCCCGAATACGTCTCTGGCCTACCACATGTTTCCATACCAGCTTTTTCGGCACAATTACTCCTTTTTTTTCAGCCACGAAACCGGATCCAGGGTTTCCGATGACCGGCGTATCTGAAAATGAAGCTTCGGCCCGTTTATCGAGCCTGTCTCCCCCACAACGCCGATTATTTCACCGTATTTTACATCCTGATCCTGCGCGACGGACACCTTATCAAGGTGTGCATAGATGGTAAGGTACCCGCCGAAATGGTTTACTATTACGAATTTGCCGTACCCCCGCATCCAGCCTATATAATCAACTTGTCCCGGTGCAACACAGTAGACATTGTCTCCCTTGGTTGCCTTGATATCTATCCCGTTGCACATGGTAACCGTCTTATAGACCGGGTGTACTATCTTGCCGTACTTTCTGATAACTGTACCGTCTGCAGGCCAGGGCAGTTTGCCTTTTCGTTTCTCAAAGGCAATCTGCAAGCCGCGCTCTAACTCTATCTTCGCCTCTTTCCGCTTATTTTCAAGACGCTTTACCAGAAGATTCAACTCCTGCTGTGCCAGCTCAAGCTCCCGGATCATGGCGGTATACGCCTCCTTCTCATTCCGTAATTCGGTAAGAACGGTTTTCCGCTCTTTTTGCTCCCTGGTAAGCTCCTTTGTTTCCTGTTCCTTGCTCGCCTTCAACGCCAGCAACTCTTCCTGCTCGGCTTCCAGCTTCGCTTTGTGATCGGCCACCTGCACTTTAGTACTGTCAATTACCCGCACCAGTCTTCGGTCATACCTGTTCAGCTCCTGAAAGTATTTTATACGATGCAGCATAGCGGAAATGGTCTGCGACGTAAGAATGATCTCGATAATTCTCGGGTGTCCGGTTTTGTAAATATCCCGCAGCCGGTGTTTCATTTTCTGCTGCCGCTCCTGCAACTTATCGGTGACCGCCTCCAGTGAATCCTGTAACAATTCGATATGTATTCCCAGGGTATCTATCTGGCCGGAAATTTTTTTCAGATAGACACCGGCATTTTCAATATTCTTTTCAAGGGCGTGCAACTGCTCCAGATATGCGCCCTCCTTTTCCTGCAGTTCCTTTACCCGCGTCCTTCCCCGGTCCAGCTCATTTCGTATCGAGTCAATGGCAACGCTTTTTTCTTTGATTTTTTTATCATATTGTTCAACCAGATTTTTATCAGCGCTCTGGGCCGGGCAATAGGACGACCAGGTCGCACATGCCGCCAGAATTACGCCAAGAATCTTCGAACAGCACGCATGCTTCCTATCCATCCGAATACAACCCCAATAGAAAAAATGATGAGATAGAGATACTTATCTCCCCAATCCAGCAGGAAGTGATATAAAAACAACTTCAGAAGGGCGAGACCGACAACCGCGATAAATCCTCCGATAACGCCCTGTAAAATTCCCTCAAAAACAAAAGGGGTTTGTATGTAGAATTGTGTGGCCCCCACGTAATGCATATTGGTAATCAGATCTTTCCGGGCATAAATAGTAAGCTTAACGGTATTGGCTATCATGAAATGAAGAGCCAGTAACAGAAACGGGACGATTATCACTATTCCCCAGGTAAACACCCGGTTAAACCGCCGTAACGTATTGAGCCACTCCTGTGAATACTTAATCCCTTCAATACCCTTGAACTGCTCCAGTTCTTTTTTAAAATCGTCTGAGACCGAATGGTACATATATTTTTTGTTCAGCATAATCTCCAGCGATGCGGGAAGGGGGTTTTCATCAACCGCTTCAAGCATACGCGTACCGTACAGTAATTCAAAACGGCGCCAGGCTTCATTCTTGTCAACAAAAAAAACCGAGTCTACCGCGGGAAGCGATCTGATATTATGTACTATCTCGGCACAGAGCATCGAATCATTATATACCGCATCTTCAAGGTACACTACCACACTTGCCTGTTTGGACGCTTCATCAAGCCAGAGCCGGATATTCAGAAACACCAGGCCCACGCAACCGAGAGAAAAAAGCGTGATGGCAATGGTGACAATAGAGACAAAGGTCATGAGTTTTGCCTGGAGAAACCCCCTGAATGTCTCTTTAATGAAATAAAAAAGTGTTCCCATAGATACGTTTACCGGAGTGTTGGAGTACTGGAGTATTGGAAAGATGATTCCAACTCTGATAATCCATCACGCTATTTGTTATTGCACGCGTATAAATTTTTTATCGCTGATTTTTAAAATAGCGGCTTCAGAATTAACGCCTTCCTCATTATCAAATGAGATTATGCCGGATACCCCGTGATAACCCTTTACCGCGTGAAGCAGCGATATCACCGACTTAGCGTCACTGCCGTCCTTTAAGGCCTGCAGGGTCAGGTACGCCGCATCAAATCCCAGAGGGGCAGCAACACGATCGGGATTCTCCCGAAACCGATCCCAGAACTGTTTCGAGAAGGTTTTCCACCGCTCATTCGTCATATCGGTTTCAAAATTGGTTGAAAAAATTGCGTTCTCAACATACCGCTTTCCGCCGATAATTGTTGCGTTGGTATGCCAGCCGTTGGAGCCGAGCAACTGTGATCTGATGCGGTAGAAATACACCTGTGACGCAATCTTGATAGCGTCTTCCGATTCCGCCGGGATAAAAAGACCGCCGACCTGAATAGTGGAATCCTTTAAATAGGCATCCTTGGCCCGGCGATCCCGCGCATCTCTGCCATACTCAGGCCTCCCCTCCAGTGCCATCTGCTCCCATTTCCGCTCCGCCAATTTGCTTCGCAGGCTTTCGAACTGGATTCTGAAATCATTGGTACCCTCTTCAAAGTGCTCCTCAACAATCACATTGCCGCCGCACCGGTCGACCTCTTTTTTAAAGTTAGTGGCGAGAATTCTGCCATACTCGGTCAGCGGTGCAATGATACCAAATTCCCTGATATTAAGATTTTCCACCGCATACCGCGCGATCCGTTTGCCGAGAATGCCGAGTGTTACATTCATCTGAAAGATATTCTCTCCCAACCGGGCAATACCGTCATCAGTCGCAGTCGGGGTAATCATGACAACATCCCGGCTATTCATGAGTGCAGATGCCGCAACCGCGGCATTGGTGCTCAGCACCGGCCCGATAATAACCGGCACCTCATGCTCATCAATCAACTCCCTGACCTTCCGCGCGGTTTCAACCATGTTGCCGCGGGTATCCAGAATCACCAGATCAATCGGCGGTTTATACTGTTTGTTGTAATTATCAACTGCCAGCCGCACCCCTTGCACCACAAACTTGCCGATATCAGCGTTATCCCCTGAAATAGGTGCTAAAAGGCCGATCTGAATATTCTTTTTTTGTAAAATCTTTGACCTGCTTAATATCTTCTTTACCCGGGAATTATATGGTGAGCGGGGGTACCGTTCCCGGAAATCCTCTGAAAGTTTCTTCGCTTTTGCCACCTGACCGCTCAGGTACAGTTTTGCGATAACATAATATGCAACTATTTCGGTTACCCGCGGATCCAGAGTTCTCGTGTGAAGCAGCTTATTTAATTCGTTTACCGAAAGGGCCTGTTTACAGATTCTTTTTATATTCAGTATCGCCAGAGAATCCAGTTCAGGGGCAAGACCGCTGTTTATTGCCGCTGAAAAGGCACTGAGCGCTTTACGATAATCCTGCTCTCTGGTCTTTACAATCCCGTCAAGATAATACAGCCGGGGGAGAAATACCGACTTCGGAAATTTACGCCGGTAGATACTAAGCAGCTTCTTAAAATAGGAAATGTCATTTCCCCGTATCAGGGCCTCCATTAACAGTGGCACAATATATTCCGTTGACTGCTCTCTGCCATGCTGTTTCAGATATTCCCTGATCACCACAATCGTTGAATCATATTTTCCGGCGCTGTACAATTGCTTTGCACGGACGAAGGTTTTCTCATGAGAGAACTCCTTCTGCGGGCGGGAAGACACACCGCTGATACAACACAACATTATACATACACATACCATTGTTTTTGACATACTCTCTGATCCTCTATTCAAGATAATAGCGTCCAAAATCAAGTGTATCAAGGTCGGCAATGTTTTTTCTAAGCTTCTCTTTATACGTCAAATAGTGTGTTTTATCATTCTTCTCAAATACACTGTCTTCTACAAAAATATCACATTCACAACGCAATGCAAGCGCAATAGCATCACTGGAACGACAGTCTATAATGTGCATTGATTTACCGACAGCGATATAGAGCTGGGCATAAAAGACACTGTCAATCAGATCATTCACCACCACCCGCCGGAGTGTCCCGCCGAGGTCCGTCATGACCGCCCGGACCAGATCAATGGTTAACGGACGGTCAGAGACTATATTCAACGATTTAATGGCAATAGCACTCGCTTCCGTTGATCCGATAAGAATCGGTAATGTCCGTTCACCACCGCTCTCTTTTAAAATAAGTATCGGCAGATTCTGCTCCGGATCAACAGCGAATGATGCGATATCTGCTTTAATTAACATTGACCCGGCACTCCCTGAAGCTGCGTATAATGGTGGCCTCACCCTTCCGTGTTAAGAATATATGTATAGTATCTACTGCTGATTTTCAAGAGATTTATATGGTGTAGAAAATATACTGAGAGCAGGAGGAAATCAAAGTGGTATGCACATGGCGGTGATAATTCTGTTTTTGGTGAATCGTTGAATGCTTTATATACGTACTCTTAGTGTGCCGACGCCACACTATAGAGATCCCGACGGATACCTGTTCCCTGCAATACCGCTCAAACAGCTCTTTTGACAACAGCACTCCATCCTCGGTCAGGGCAACGGATCTAGCTTTGCTTTTCGGATTGCTGATATACCCTTTCTCATACCACCGTCGGAGTGTGTCCCAATCATAGCTTTTCCATGCGCGTGTGGTAGTATCAACCTTAAATGTTGTCAGAAACAGCAATGCCAGAACCATTTCATCAACTTTATCAGTATTATATTTCATGCCTGTCTCCATATACCTCCCCCATCGGTTTCCCGATGAAGGCTGTTCATCGAAGGCATCGCTTCGAATCTTTTACTCCCATCTTTTTTTCATACAACGTAATCCGGTTCCGTCCATGCTCCTTGGAATAATACATGGCAGTATCAGCAAAATCAATAAGCTGCTTTTGGTTCGCAGCATGCTCCGGCATGCCCGCACAGCCGATACTGACCGTGACATGCAACTTTTCGGATTTGCTTTTTATAACCATACTCTCGACATTCTGCCGAATGCGTTCGCCGATAATCATTGCGTTCTTTGCAGGTGTCTCGGGAATAATAACCGCAAATTCCTCTCCACCGTAACGGGCGGCAATATCATTTGAGCGGACTGTTTTCTTCAGACACGCGGCGATTTCTTTCAATACCAGGTCGCCAACGGTATGACCGTAGGTATCATTAAAATTTTTAAAATGGTCAATATCAATAATAAGCAGAGACATATTGCGCTTGTACCGTTGCGACCGGGAAATCTCATCGAGTAAAATACCCTGAAATGTTCTATGGTTACATAACTGGGTCAACCCGTCAGTAGTCGCAAGCATCTCCATCCTCTGATACAACAATGCTTTCTGGTATGCGACGGCGGCGTTGCTTACCAGGGTAGAGAGCAACTGGCCCAGCTCAACGTTAAAGTGTCCCGGCACCTCACTTTCTATGGATATAACCCCACGGCAGTATGTCTCCGTTGCCGATAGAGGCATAATAATAAGAGACTTGACATTGGGATCCATACTTTCTTCGGGCGCAAACAGATAATACTGCCTCCGGTACCGATCATAATTATCGATAGTGATAATCTGCCGGGTCTTCAACGCCCTTGCATACAGACCGTCATTAAGCGGGAAGGTAAAACCCGGCTGAATTTCGCCGGTTTTACCGACTATTTTCCGCACTGCACAACAGGTTGTTTCAGGATAAAAATCAATGGCATTAATACGGTAGTACTTTGTTAACGATTCAATCATTTTAAATAGAATTTCCAGAACCTGGTCAACATGCTGAACCGTGGTAAACTGCTGGGCCGCTTCATAAAAAATCCGTGAGTTCCGGGCCACCCGCTCCTGAAAATGGCGCATGCGGACATTGGTAATAAGCGCGGCCGCGAGTTGTGAAAACCGGTTCAGAATCTCCTTGTGACTGTCCCGGAATGCAAGCTTATCCTTACTGTCAACGACCAGCGCACCGAGTAATTCATTACTAAATGAGAGTATCGGTACGGCGAGCACCGAATTAATCATTTCATCAGGCGTATAGTAATGCAGCTTCTTATTATAATTCATGATATTGCCGCTGAGAAAGGAGACCTTTTCAATCGCCAGATTGCCGACAATTCCCTGTCCCGACGGGATCTCCTGTTTTGCCTTAATCGCCATGCTCTTTGAGTGAAATGAGTCAAGTATAAAGGTTTTCTTCTGGCTGTCAAAGATGAATCCCAATGATGAATAGGCATTAAACATCCGACTCATAAAAAAGACAACACTTGAAAGTCCTTCACCACGCATAAGATCACGGGATCCTTTTGACCCGTCCGGTTCAGGTGTGGCAACGTTGGTTAACGGCACATCAAATCCACCGGTCTTAACCTGATAGCTGCCCGTTTTTGAGGCGACAAAGGTTGCGGTATCGGTTTTTGAAGCAGCTTTTCTTGGCGCTGCAGGCACGACCGGAGACGACAGCGCCGTTTGCTGCCTGTCCCGAATACTGAATTTTGATACGAAGTAGGCAATGCCGCCCGCGCCAAGAACATAGCCGATATGGGGAAGAAGGAACCGTCCTCGCTCTATACAATCATCTAACACATACGCGTCATTTAAAATCCCGGTTGCTAGAAACCAGCCCAGCTCACTTACCAGAAACAACGAGACCGCAGTAAGCCATAAGGTACCACTGCCGCTTGAGGCAAAGGTAATGACAGCCACATAGTAAAAAAGAAAGAGCGGTGAAAGTGATTGTGCACCCCTTACGAAACCCGGGCTGGTTACATGCACCGCAGCGATAACCAGAAGCAGGAGTATACAGACGGTACGGCCACTGGTAAGGACCGACCTGTTGACCTTTGCCAGACCGATTACGGTAATAAATACAATTGCCAAAAAAATGCCGAACAGGAGCGTAATCAGTTCAGATGAGTTATAATACCCATCTGCCGCACCGGCAGAAAAAAACAGAATAATCAGCACATATATCGCATGTTCCAGAACGGGAAGTATTCGATTTGGCTTTTTCTGCATGATCTTTCTCTGGTACTATTTCCTTGAATATCACCATTACCCTGTTTTTTTATATTCTTTTAAAGTATACTATTATATTTTCAATTATTGCAGTAAGAATTTTTGCTCCGGCAAAAAAGTAATCTTTTCAGGTATGCCATGGAAGAGAAGAAAAAATTTCGACCGCTATTCTACTATCTCACGAAATGCATGAGTAAATCATGGCGGTTAACCTTCGTTAAATACCTGGTGTATCGCAAATGCGGATCCTATATCCTTAATCTTCCGGATGACTTGTCTGCAGTAAAAAATATCCTTTTTATCCTTCCGGAAGATCCGCTGGATGCATTGTATCAGGTGACGAATATTGTCTCGATAATTCATCACTTCCAGAAACAGCATAAAGCACAGGTGGTATTTCTCTGTGAAAAACGGGTTGCCCCCTATTTTAAGCATTTCCAGAACATCAGTGCGCTGTATGAATATAACATGGATGATCGCTACCTTTACTCCCGGGATATGCTTGAACTGCAGCGACTGCTCATTAAAGAATACATTGATATCTGTCTTTTTCTCGAGCGGGATCCGGATCTCTCCCTGCTGTATCTGACCGGCCAAATACAGGCCAAGGTCCGTGTGGCATATCGGGATACAGGCTCCTTTCCATTTTTTAACCTGCATATCCAGACCGGCAATCCCGGCAAGCATAAAACGGAACAGAATAATATTATGGCGACGTCGCTCGGCGCTGAAATCCATGATGATCTGCACTGGAGTATTACCAAGGAAACGGTCGAGGAAATCGTGGTTATGCTCAAACAATCCTCCATTGCTGAAACCGAATGGCTGGGCGGGATCGACGTCGGGCTTTTCTATACCGGCTTCGGTAAAAACTGGACAGAAGAGCTTATTAACTGCCTCGCGGCATTTGACAACAAGACGTGGTATCTGTATGTATCAGGGACGCCGGAGCATTCGTTTATCCAGTGGCTCAGGGCCAGGCACATGCCGGTATTCACCAACCTTCCTCCATCACGGTTAGCTGCCCTCTTATATAAATCAAATTGTATAATTTCCGGGAAAGGGATTTTTTTCGAACTCGCTAATCTTTTACAAAGACCCGCTGTCGGTGTTTTTAAAGAGAATGAATTACGGCAGTATTGCAGATCGGGTTCTCAATCGACAAGTGTTTCATTTATAAAAACTCCTGATGAAACGACAATTTCAGAGATACGTGAAAGAATTACACACATGTAATCAACCGGAGGAAACACCGGTAACCGGCAATAAGATGAATGGTGTATCGAAAACCGAAAATAGAATATCTTCTTTATAAAAAGTGACCGGAATTATATAATCACATAATATAGTTACCTGTTCACTACATGATTTAAGGTATTTTAGAACGTACGTATGATATATACATTTAAGCGTTATTTCTCGCATCATCTCAAGGCGCTTCAAATCTTTTTCAGGATGAAGCGGGACAAACGGGAAATAGCAAAGGCATATCGGGAAAAAAAAGAAATACCGGGTGTTACCGTTACCCGGCCGATGCTGGTAAAAACAGGCATTGTAGTGGGTGCTGCAGCCTTACTCGTGGTGGGAATACTCGCATCCGGCAGCATTGTTCGTACCGTTCAAAGCTTTACGGCATCACTACAAAACCGGCAGCGAACCGCTGCAGCCAAACGGGCGAAACAGAAGGCGGCAACGAATGTGGAAAAAGTGGAGAAGAAGTCGCCGGCAACAAAACCGCAGAAAAAAAAGGAGGCACCGCCTCCTGCTGTTCCCAAAGAGCCGGCGCCATTGTCAAATCTTCACAAACACGCATTGCCACTGGGACAGGAGCTGCGGTACTGTATCGTCGCGAATAAAAAAACCCGGTTGATGTACATTTTACGTCACGAGACTCCTGAATGGAGTCTTTTCCGCACCTATCCCATGGCTATCGGTGAAGAGAAGGGGAAAAAGACCCGGGCGGGAGATAAAAAAACGCCCGAAGGGCTTTATTTTATTATCGGCAGAAAGGAACGGAGCGAGCTTACCAGTGAGTATGGGCCGCTGGCGTTTGTGCTAAACTATCCGAATGCCCGAGACCGTGAACTGGGATATACCGGTAACGGTATCTGGATTCACGGAACAAAACCCGACAGTATGCCGGTACAGACCAAAGGCTGTCTGGAGCTGAATAATGAACATATTATGGAAGTGGGACGATATCTCAAAGTGGGGATTGGTACACCGGTGCTCATTGTTAATAAACAGACAATTTCCGATCCGATAAAAGTACCGGATTTTAAAAAAATCAGGAACGAGCGTAAAAAAATACTTGCCGAATACCGACATCGAAGCAACTATTTTATCTCGTTAATTGATCAATGGGAAAAAGCCTGGGAGTCAAAGAATATGGATCGCTACTCTTACTATTATAATCAGGAATCTTTTTCCGGCCAGGGACTGGAATGGGAAGCATGGCGGGAACGGAAACAGAGAACCTTTGAGATGTATTCATTCATAGATGTGTCTTTTGACAACATATTTCTCTCGGAATTTACTGAAACGACTGCGGTGATAAAGTTTCTTCAAAATTATAAATCCGACCGTTTAAATGTAGTGAACGGTAAAAAACTCAGTTTTTCCAAGAGTAATGGGACATGGAAAATTTATCGGGAACAATCGTTGCCTAAAGAGGAGCTGTTACTATGATGTTTTCAAAATCAAAAAAAGATGAATTGAAAGATCCGGCAATTCTTGCAGAAGAAATCGAAAAAAATCTTGGTATCATTCAGGATACATTGCAGAATGTCCGATCGGAAAAAGCTGACATTCACTCGCTCATTGCCACGGTAGAGAGTGAACGCACGCATATCACCGCAGCCCTCAGATCTATTGAGGAATTACGTACCAGCATCGATGAAATGCAGGTTGGTTATGATACGCTGAAAGACAAGGTCGAAGAATCTAAAGCACGTGAGAATGCTCTCGCTGATCATATGGAGCATATACAATCATTAGAAAAACGACTGCATAAAAGCGAAAAGTCACTCAATAGAATTATCGAACAGGAAAACTTCATTTCATCAATTAGTGAAAAGGTTGATTTTATCCTCGAAAAATTCACCAAAGATAAGGAATCCAAACTGCTGCAGGATGGGCTGCAATCAATGGTTGCAATGGAAGAGCGGCAAATGGCCCTGGTAAATAACGTCGAAAAGTCGGAAAAACAGATGCAAAAGATGCTTACCCGGCTGGAGTCGATACAGAAGGGTCTTGAAGAGGTTGAAACAACCTCAGACACCATAACCGGTAAACTCGATTCTGTTGAGCAGGATTTATCCAACTACCGTTTACTGAAAGAAAAAATTGACAGTCTGAACTCCCTGTCGGAATATGTAAAGGCAAAAGTGAAAGCGCTTGAGGGCCAGAAGGTTGTCGTTGAAAAAGCGTATGACGAACAGGGGCGGCTCAACAAACTGACCTGGGAAATCGACCAGGATCTGAAGCATTGCAAGCAAAAGTATAATGAACTCCAAACTATCGAGAAGAAGATAAACACCATCAATAAGATGCTTGATGAAAGCAGGGAGTCAATAAATGAGATCCGTGAATTTAAAAAATATATGGAAAATGTTTCAGAGGAAGTAACTACTGTTCGTAAATTAAATGATGAGTTTGATCATAAACTGGCGGAGATTCAGCGTCACAGCAAAGACCTTGATACCGTGAACGATCGTATGCATGAGGTATTTACCGTGGCCCGAAATACCGAAGCAATTTTAAACACCCTTTCCAAACATGAACAGAAACTGGAAAACAGCCGGGCACAGGTAACCGAGTATGAAAAAAATCTTGAAAAACTTCAGGTAAAAATAGACGAAGTAAGCCATGAATGGAGTGCGATCGATACAATAAATCAGAGAATTGTCGCCATGGAAACCGAGCTCAATGAAATCGAGAATCGGATTGATGCAGTAAAATCCAAGGAACAGAGCATTGAGGCATTTGATACCAGACTCAACGATATTAAGGTGCTTGTGGATGATGTTTCTCAGCGGGAAAACGATCTTTTTGAGCGGCGTACAGAAGTTGATACAGTCACCGGGCGCATGGATGAATTTATTACCAATGCCCGGGCACTTGAAGAAAAAATTGAGGAGCTGAAGATACACGAACAGGATATTGCCGGCGTTGCGCAACGTATTGACGAATTAAATCTTCTCTCAAATACCACGAATGATCGAATCAGTCAGATTGAGGAAAAGGGCCAGATAATCAACGATGTTGAGGATAAACTGGGTAGTCTCGGCAGTATGGTTTCTGAAATTGATGATAAAATAAATGAACAGTTGCAGCGTAAAAATATGATCGAAAAAACAGAGAAACGACTCGATCAACTTAATTATCTGCTTGGTGATATAAACATGAAGATCCAGAGTCTTGCCAAGGAGCAGAAAACCGTTGACGATATTTCGGAAAAGCTGTCTACCATATCGGCACAATCCCTTGAAACAAAGAAAATGATGGAGCGGCTGAACGAAGAAAAGCAGGCGTTACTTGATGAAGAACAGCGCATTTTATCAATGCGTGATGAGCTTAATACCCTCTTTTCCGGCGCCCGGGTGAGAATCGATGAATTTAAAACCTCCATTAATGAATTTAACAGTACAATCAACCGTGAAAAACAGGAATTTGACAGCATCTTATCCGAGTGCAATAGCAAGCTTGCAACGATTGAATCACACTTTGAAACAATAACCAGTGCGGAAAAACAATTGGGTGAAGCGCAAAATGCTCTGGAAAGCCTCAAGGGTGAGATGGACCAGATAACCCGGCGAACCAGTAAAATAGACGCTATTGACGCCCGGATTGAAAATGTGGATACTGCGGTCAGTGATATGGAGATTCGTATCGAATCTATCGATAAAGATCGCGCAATGGTTGAATCGGCACAGAAAAAAATCGATACCCTGACAACGCTCATTGCAAAGGCCAGCGCTGATATTGAACACATACAATCGCGATCCCGGGAAATCGAACGGGTCGGCGCACAGGTTGAAGATATGGAAAAAATCATGCAATCGGTTGAAGCCCGTATGCGTGACTTGACAAGAGAAAAGCAGATTATACGCGAGGCGGAGAATCGCATTAACGGTCTTAACCTGCTGATGGAGGATATCAAAGCACAGATAAAGAATCTTACTGCTGAAGAGCAGGAAATCCTCAGTGCGATAGAAAAAACATCCGAACTGCGATTCCTGCTGGGTGAAGTCGAGTCCAAATTGAATATTCTCAGGCAGGAGAAGGAGAAACTGGCGGATTAGAGTACTACTTTCTTTTTGTTATATCCCTTTTACCATAGAGCACCGGCGTGTTAAGAAAGCAGTATATTATTATATAACAGGTAGTATAGTATCATGTATCTATCAACCGGAGGGTTCCCACTATGTTTACACCAGCCATATCTGTCAAGGAATCGACCTCCCGGTTTGTTGAAAAAATTCGCGCGGTAAACCCGAAGATAAAAATCAGTTTAATCAAGAAGGCCTACCGCTTCTCCTTCAACGCCCACAAAGATCAGCTCCGCAAATCGGGTGAACCGTTCCTCGCCCACCCTGTGGCGGTAGCTCTTATTCTGGCAGAGCAAAAACTTGACCAGGTCACCATTGCCTCAGGACTGCTGCATGATGTTCTTGAAGATACTATCGTTACCTACGATACTCTGAAAGAGACCTTTGGTGAAGAGGTTGCCAATCTGGTTGACGGGGTTACAAAAATAGAGACCTTTCAGGCCAAAACCCGTCATGAGCAGCAGGTTGAAACATATCGAAAAATGCTTCTTTCAATGGCCAGGGATTTACGGGTTATCATTATAAAGTTCGCAGATCGGCTCCATAACCTTCGCACTTTGAAATATTTACATCCGGACAAAATCAGGGCAATCGCGCAGGAAACGCTCGATATCTATGCCCCGCTTGCTCACCGACTGGGTATGGCGAAAATAAAATGGGAAATGGAAGATCTTGCTTTTAAACACCTTAACACGAAACAATATAATGATATTGTTGCCCGCGTTGTCGGCAACAGACATGAACGTGAAAAAACGATTGACGGTTTTGCCGTACCGTTGCGTAAAATGCTGGAAAAGGAGGGTATAAAAGCAACAGTCGTAGGTCGGCCGAAACATTTCTACAGTATTTACCGCAAGATGGTGCAGCGCGGAAAGCCTTTCGAAGAGATATATGATCTGCTTGCCTTACGGATTATAACGGATACGGTACAGGAGTGCTACCAGGCTCTGGGTATTATTCATTCAATGTGGAAACCTATCCAGGATCGGTTCAAGGATTATATCAGCACGCCAAAATCAAACGGGTATAAATCGTTACATACCACAGTAGTTGGAGCAAACGGCCACATAATTGAAATGCAGATACGTACCTGGGAAATGAATCAGACCGCTGAAGACGGTATTGCTGCGCACTGGCTCTATAAAGATGGAAAAAGAAAGCGCTTTACCAAGGATGATAAAGCACTGGTCTGGTTGAAAAATCTAATCGAGTGGCAGAAAGAGCTGACCGACTCAACGGAATTCTATGAATTTTTTAAAGTGGATCTGTTTCATGCAGAGATATTTGTATTTACTCCCAAGGGGGATCTGATAACCCTGCCGAAAGGTGCTACCGTACTCGATTTTGCTTTCGCCGTCCATACTGAACTGGGGCTGCACTGTATCGGCGCCCGCGCAGATGGAAAGATTGAATCAATCAATGCACCGCTGAAGAGTGGGAGTACTATAGAAATTCTGCATCTATCTTCTAAAAAACCATCCATTGACTGGTTACGGGATGTTAAAACCCCCAAAGCACGATCTGCAATAAAACGCTGGCTTAAAAATACCAGTAAACTTGAGAGCATTTCACTCGGCAGCAAAATTGTTCAGACCAATATGAAGAAACTGCATCTCGGTACCACGCTTAAAGATCATCTGCCCGAGCTGCTGGAATCTCTCGGACTGACCAGCGAAGAGGGTTTGTATGAGCATGTCGGTAAAGGGCTCATTCCCATAAAGCGGGTAATGCAATATTTCAATCAGAAAAAAGTAAAGTATCCGGTTGGCGCACGCGTCTCGCAATTTATGGATACCATTACCGGCCGCGCCCGGAAAATCAGTGTCGGCGGCCCCGATAATATGATGATACGCTATGCCTGCTGCTGCAATCCGGTCCCCGGTGATGACATTATCGGCTTTGTTACCAACGGACGCGGTATCTCTGTACACCGGAAAGACTGCCGGCATGCAGCATTATTTGAAAAAGATGAAGAGCGCTCTATTAAAATAAACTGGGAGGGCGTGCAGGAGGATTCGAGAAAATTTATCGCCTATCTGGACATCACAGGGAGTGATCGTAAAGGTCTTCTTAATGAAATAACCACTGTCTTTGTCGAGTTCGGGGCTGAAGTCATTCGGGGGAATATTTCTACTGAAAATCAGCGCATCCATAATAAGTTCCAGATAGAAGTCACTCATCGCAGCCAGTTGAAAGACATATTTCGAAAAATACAACGAATTAAAGGTATTGAGCGGGTGAAGCGTATCCGCGATCCGGAGCAGTTTACCCTGGATTCAGGAGTGAGAGAGGCTGCACGGGCATAATTTCTCCCGAAATATTCATTCTTTTCATATCAACCGAAAACATTCCCTTTCCGAAAATTATATTTATAATTCGTCCCAAACAGAATCATAATTTTTTAATAAGTATAAGGCAATGTCATACACATACTTACTGGTAATCTTAACAGGAGCTGCCGCCGGAATCGGGGTAAGCTTACTCAGCGCCCTTCTGTTTAGATCACGCAAAACAAAGCTGGAATACAGCGGCGACCTGAAAAACACCTCCTTTGTCTTTTCCGGTAACCTGAAACAGACAAACCTCCTTGAAGCCATTCAGTTTCTGGAAATCGGACGGCGTGAAGGTATCCTCCATATATACAGCGGCAGGCGGAAAGGATACCTTATTTTCTCCAAAGGTACGGTTATTGATGCCTTTTACCGGAACCATACCGGCCGGGAGGCTGTTATTCAAATGTTCGAGATTGATGAAGGTGATTTTTATTTTGAACCGAAAACCATCTGTCAACCGCGGATTATAACGGAATCTATTCTGGACCTTGCATTCGAATTAAACGACAGACACAATAGTGAACAGACACAATAGTGATTATAAAAACATTCATAATAACAGCATACATAACATTTTGTCTATAATGGAGAGTCCCTATGATCGGTGAATTAAAAATTTTTTCGGGTAATGCAAACAAACCGCTGGCAGAAGCTATCTGCCGGTACGCCGGTGTAAAACTCGGCAAATGCGAAATTATTAAATTCAGCAATGATAACATTAAAGTCTCCTATGAAGAGAGTGTCCGCGGGAAAGATGTATTCATTATCCAGTCATCATGCATGCCGGTAAACGAAGGTATCATGGAGCTGCTTATCATGATTGACGCAGCCAGACATGCCAGCGCCGAACGGATAACCGCCGTGTGTCCCTATTTCCCCTATGTCCGATCGGATAAAAAAGATGAGCCCCGTATCTCAATCACCGCGCGTCTTATGACTGATTTAATCGCCACAGCGGGTGCTGACAGAATCATGGCCATGAATCTCCATTCACCGCAGATTCAGGGATTCTCACGTATTCCCATGGATCATCTGCTTGCAGGAAAAATTATGTGCCAGTTTTTCGATAAAAAAGGAACTGATAACTGTGTGGTGGTTGCTCCGGACGCCGGCAGCGCAAAACACGCTGGCCGCTATGCAATCCGGCTCGGGCTTCCTCTTGCCATTCTTGATAAACGGCGCAACGATGATTCCGAGACACCGCATATTCAGAATATTATCGGTGAAGTCCGGGGGAAAAAAGCGCTTATTTTCGATGACGAAGTTGCTTCGGGCGGATCTCTCATTGAAGTTGCCAAAGCACTTGAAGAACACGGTGCGGAAGAAATCACCGCATGCTGCGTCCACGCCGTTCTCTCGGGAAAAGCGGTGGAGAGAATTCAGAACTCCTCTATCAAAAAGCTGGTCGTCACCAACACCGTGTATATTCCGGAGGAAAAAATGTTTCCGAAACTGGAGGTGATCTCCGTTGCAGAACTCTTTGCCAATGCTATCATGTATACCAATAACGGGCGTTCAATAAGCGGCCTGTACTTTCGTTTTTAACAGCAAACAATTACGCGTATACCGGTAAATCTTTCCTGGCCGGTAAGGGGGCGTATTTTCACCTGTCTAAAAACATACCTCTGCGCGATATCATTGCTATATATTATATATTTTTAGAATACAAAACTGTTGCAACCCTTTTATTGCAGGAAACAAAGTGAGGAGCTGTTAATGCAGAAACAATATGACCCGACATCTGTGGAAGATAAAGTATACGAAAAATGGATTTCTGAAGGGATGTTCCATGCTGATGAAACATCAGATAAAAAGGCGTATTCAATTGTTATACCACCGCCAAATGTAACGGGCATCCTTCATATGGGTCATGCATTGAACAATACGGTGCAGGACATTCTCATACGGTATAAAAAAATGAATGGCTATGAAACCCTCTGGATGCCCGGTACAGACCATGCCGGTATTGCCACCCAGAATGTAGTTGAACGAAAACTGGCTCAAGAGGGTATCAACCGTCATGATCTCGGACGTGAAGCGTTTGTTAAAGAAGTCTGGAAATGGAAAGAGGAGTATCACGCAACCATTACCAATCAGCTAAAAAAAATGGGCACTGCCTGCGACTGGGAACGGGAGCGGTTTACCATGGATGAAGGGCTTTCCAACGCTGTTCGCAAAGTGTTTGTCATGCTCTACAACGACGGTCTTATTTACCGCGGCAAATATATCATCAACTGGTGCCCGCGGTGCCGGACTGCACTGTCCGATGAAGAGGCCGAGCATAAAGAGATGCAGGGAAAACTCTGGTATTTCAAATATCCCTGTGCCGACGGTACAGGACATGTCATGGTAGCGACAACCCGTCCCGAAACCATGCTCGGGGATACTGCTGTCGCCGTGAACCCCTCGGATAAACGATACGCAGACCTCGTTGGGAAAACAGTGATACTCCCGCTTGCAAACAGGGAAATCCCAGTTATAGCAGATGATTTTGTTGATAAAGAATTCGGTACCGGCGCAGTCAAGGTCACCCCGGCTCATGATCCCAATGACTTTCTCATGGGACAGCGCCACGCCATGGAACCGATAGTTGTCATGGATGAGAGTGCGGTTATGTGCGGCCCGATTCCCGAGAAATATATAGGCCTCGACCGTTTCGCCTGCCGCAGACATATTGTGGAAGATATGGAAAAAGAGGGTCTCCTCGAAAAAACCGAAGACCATACCAATGCCGTGGGCCACTGCTATCGCTGCCATACCGTGGTCGAGCCCTACTATTCTGATCAGTGGTTTGTTAAAATGAAACCACTTGCCGAAAAGGCTCTGCAGGCTGCCTATGATAACGAGATTACCTTTTACCCTGCACGGTGGCGGAAAACCTATATCGAGTGGATGGAGAATATCCGTGACTGGTGCATCTCACGCCAGATATGGTGGGGACACCGTATACCGGTTTGGTACTGCGATGCCTGTGGTGAGATTGTTGTTTCCGAAGAAACACCGGATACCTGTCCGGCCTGTGGCTCTTCAAGCCTCCGCCAGGACAACGATGTACTTGACACATGGTTCTCCTCATGGCTCTGGCCCTTTTCTACCATGGACTGGCCTGAAGAGACGCCGGTCTACAAGAAATTTTATCCGACCGATACCCTGGTGACCGCCCCGGAAATCCTCTTCTTCTGGGTGGCACGCATGATAATGGCCGGATTATACTGCACCGGTAAACTTCCCTTTACCGATATTGTGCTCCATGGAACTGTCCGTGACGCCACCGGTAAAAAGATGAGCAAATCACTGGGTAACTCCATTGATCCGCTGGAAATAATAGCCCAGTATGGTGCAGATGCACTGCGGTTCTCCATGATCAATATCACTGCCCAGGGCGCTGATGTATTCCTTAGCAGAGACACGTTCGATATAGGCAGAAACTTCGCCAATAAACTCTGGAATGCATCACGATTTCTGCTGAGCAATATAGACAATCAACTCAAGTGTGATGCTCTTCCTCCGGCAGACACCTTCAAGGCGGAAGACACCTGGATCCTCAGCAGGCTTAATACTATAATTCAAGATTGCCGGACTGCTATAGATTCCTTTCGGCTCAATGAAGCCTGTCGTATTATTTACGACTTCACCTGGCATGATTACTGTGACTGGTATGTGGAAGCGAAAAAGGTTGATCTGTATCAGGATGAGGACGCGGAACGCAAAAATAACGCGTTGAACCTCTGCAGCTACCTGCTCGCAAATATACTGAAGCTGCTTCATCCGATTATGCCCTTTATTACTGAAGAAATCTGGGGCTATTTACACGAAAAAGTTTCCTATCCCGGTGTTATTGAATCTGACCGTATTATGCATACAGCCTTCCCGCAGGAAGAGAAGGGTCAGCTGAATGAAGACATATCTCAAAAGTTTTCGCTCCTCAAAGAGGTTATTATCGCCCTTCGAACAATCCGTTCCGAGAATAATGTCCCACCGGATAAAAAAGGGAGCGCCGTTATCATTCCCACATCAGAAGAAGACGCGGCCTGGCTTACTTCCCAGGCCCCCCTTATCAACCTCTTCGCAAAGCTCGATAAAACAAACGTTGACTGCAATGCTGCCAAGCCCGGCTTTGCAGGACAGGGTGTGGTAATGGGTATTCAGGTTTTTCTTGAGCTTGAAGGCCTCATCGACAAGCAGATAGAAATTGAGCGCCTGAGTAAAGAGATTGCTCACCTGGAAAAAATTGCGACCGGTACAAAGAAACGGCTGGAGAATGACAGCTTCGTTAAAAAGGCCCCTGAAGCAGTTGTTGCCAAAGAGAAAGAGAAATATCAGGGGATACTGGTTAATCTGGAGAAGTTGCAGAAGAGTTTGGAAGAATTGCAGGGGTAAGAAACTCAACACACCTATTGTTGACCTTTTTTAAGGTGATATTGCTATCTTCAGATTAAGAAACAATCTTACAGATTGACACGCTCCATCCAGTCATACATATTATCAGGTATGCAGGTAAAAATTAAAATATGTGGTATTACCAGGTTCGAAGATGCCCGTGCAGCTATCAATATGGGAGCTGACGCACTGGGTTTTGTCTTTGATGAAAGAAGCCCCCGCTATATTGTTCCCAAAATGGCCCGGAGAATCATACAGAAGCTTCCCCCTTTTATCACCAAGGTTGGTGTGTTCTGTAATCCAACGCTTACTGACATTATAGAGGCTGTGCAGACTGCCGGAGTAAATACTATCCAGCTCAATGGTGATGAATCATTAGACATCATTTCCAAGATTAATATTCCGGTAATCAAAGCATTTACTATAGGACCGGATTTTGATGAAGCAATACTTGAAAAGTATTCAGTTTCAGCCGTTCTCCTTGACACCTGGAACAAAGCGAACCAGGAATTCAGCTGGGGCATTGCAAAAAAGACAGTCCGAAAAAAAAAGAATGTTATTCTCGCGGGCAAGCTGGGTGTTATGAATATCCGGGAGGCCCTTGATGCAGTTGCACCATACGGTGTTGATATATGCGAAAGCGTCGAGGTAATGCCGGGGGTAAAAAATCCTCAGAAAATGGGTACGGTGATTAAAATTATTAAGGAATGGAATTAGTTATTCAACTGAGGTAATACCAATAGTGCCCTGTAATTTCTCTTTCGTGTTAACTGATTCATACTCAACTACTACGGTATAAACGTTACATATCTTAGTATTCACCGTTGCAGATATCTCCGGCACGACCTGTATATCACGTACGCCGATATTGTCACGCGACCAGTAGCACATTCTCACAAATAAACCCAGATCATTATAGTCAAACAGACTGTCAGGAGTGACTACAAGATACGGTACTGTCCCCGCTGACGGCGCAACCTCCTCTATATCGTAATCGGCCCAGCCGATAGAACCCTACTGTACTCCCGGGAAGGAAACCCGCTGCTTGGAAAAGGATCCGTCGCCGTTATTCCTGTAAAGTTTCGTTATACAATCACTTGATGTCTGCAAGGAGTATATCATTAATGGGTATATTTGTCTGAGTAAGGTCAATTAGCAACTGTGGATCGACGTAGACCTAACTTTTCTTATCAAAGGGGTTATCCCTGTCTGGAGCACAGCGGTAAATAAAGAGAAGAAAAGTTAATATCAGAGTGCAATATTTTATCATTAAAATGTACCTGACAAAGTGATTGTGCTGAAACTGAAGCTGAAAAAAGCTTCAACTTCGATTTTCTGCTGCTCGAGCTTTTTACTTTTTTTAGAAAAAGAAATACCGAGACCGGAGCCAACGCAACTGCAGTTCCGGTAAATACCCATCCGCGGATATAATTATCCTGACTCTTATCAAAAGAATCATCATACGCTGCCTGTGACAATCCTTCCTGTGAATATTCGACTTTTTCGGGCAAAAAAGAACGTTCAATAACAGTGAATTTGCGGCCTTTCATCAGCTCGCTGATCAGCTTATCGGTCATGATAATAGCTTCAGACTCGGAAATGGAGCCACTAACAGTAATAACTGCAATATTTTCTTTCTGCGATTGGCTGTAAGCAAAATAAATTGCAAAGATTATTAATAGGAAAGCTGAATGGAATCCTGAAGTAGTGTGACGCACAGAGTTCCTTTCTCCCATGCTATGTGGCGAAATATAAATAAGGAATAGAAATAGTTTCGACTTTTGTATATATTTTGTTCATACATCATAGTCATAATACAAGTTTTAATTGTAATCATATTCAATTGATTTAAAATCGATTATTCATATCCACTACGCCAGCATCGATTTCAGGAACGTCCTGAATAAACGGCATGTTCACGGATACAATTAACATTTGGAAAATGATTAATAACAGTAATAACTGAAAAATTATTCTCAACTTATGGATAAAAAAAGCAAACCACTCTCCCTCTATATTCACTTCCCCTTCTGCACAAAAAAGTGCCGATACTGTGATTTTTACTCCATTTCAACTGCATCAGAGACAATAGAGCCATATATTAATGCACTGAAAACAGAATGGGAGCAGATTAAACGAAAGTATCTGCTGGAAAACACGGTTATCCGGACAATCTACTGCGGTGGCGGGACACCATCGTTGCTCTCGGTTGAGCAATGGCAACTGTTCTGTGCTGAAATAATCGAAAATCTTACGATCACTAATGATGCTGAAAGGACTATAGAATGCAATCCCGACTCCTTTTCTACAGAGAAAGCTGAAACCTGGCTGGACAGTGGTGTAAACCGTATCACCATTGGTGTTCAATCGTTGAACAAACGTGGGCTGACTGCTCTCGGAAGGGTGCATACCGCAGAAAACGCTTTGGACGTTCTGTCTAATCCTGCCCTGAAACGCTTTGACTCTGTTGGAGTGGACATCATGTACGGCATACCCGGACAGAGCCTCAATTCACTGGCCTATACATTGGAAGAGATATTCTCATATAAAAACATCCATCATCTATCGGCCTATGAGCTGACTATCGAGAAGTATACCCCATTCGGAAGACACAGTAAATTACTGCCGCTCCCCTCAGAAGATTCAGTGGCTGAAATGACACAACTCATTCTCTCTGAATCCCGAAAACACGGATTTGAGCGTTATGAGATTTCAAACTACTCAAAACCGGGATTTGAATGCAGGCATAACATGGCATACTGGGACCATTCACCTTATATAGGACTTGGCGCTGCAGCGCATTCGTATATTGATAATCATCGCTACGCCAATGTTAAAAGTGTAGATGCATATATCCAAAAATGTGCCACTGGTGAACTCCCTGCCGAATTTTCCGAGACGATTAACCTGGAGACACTTGCGAGGGAGATGATTTTTCTCAGGCTTCGTACACGGGAAGGTCTCGATGAAAACCGGTTTCAAAAGCTTACCGGGAGGACATTCACCAGTCCTGAAAGAGAAAAGAGACTTGCAGAACTGGCTGAAGCAAAATATCTTGATTATACCCCGCCATTCTGGCGGCTCACCGACAGCGGCATGCTCATCGCCGATGCGGTGACGAGGCGTTTGCTGTAACACGGAGTTACCATGCAGAAATTAGTTGACAAATTAAAAAAAGCCAAACATTGCGTTGTATTCACCGGAGCAGGCTCATCAACCCTTGCCGGTATTCGCGATTTCAGAGGCAAAGACGGTCTGTATACCGAATACGATGCGGAAAAAATGTTCCATATTGACTACTTTAAAAACAATCCCCGCTATTTTTATAACCATGCACGCAAACTGTTCTATGAGCTGGATAAAATAGAGCCCTGCATTGTGCATACTGAAGTTGCACGCCTTGAAAATTTGGGAATAATCAAACGGATTATCACCCAGAATATCGATATGCTCCACCAGAAAGCGGGCTCGCAGAATGTTATCGAACTCCACGGCTCACCGTATATTCACTCCTGCCTCTCATGCGGGAAACAATTCTCCTTTTCTCAAATCAAAGAAATAGTAGATAGGGACGAAGTCCCTTACTGCGACACCTGCGGCGGTCTTATCAAACCGAACGCGGTATTCTTCGGTGAGCAGCTACCAATTGACGCAATCCAGGATGCCACTAATGAATCCAAGGCTGCGGATCTCATGCTGATCCTCGGATCAACGCTGGTTGTGCAGCCAGCCGCATCAATGCCTCTGTATACTATTCAGTGCGGCGGGGAAATAGTGATTGTGAACAACCAGCCGACACCGCTGGATCATCATGCTGTTTTGAAATATGAAAGTTTGGGGGAGGTGTTTGAGTTTTTGAGAGAGAATCTCAATTAATCACTCTAACCATGAGTTTTTTAACATTAGTTTCTGCAAACTTAACCGCCCCGCGTATCATTATTTTTTTCAGAATATATTTTAAAGTATGGCGCACAGTAAAAACCGGTGGGGTATCATACTTTTCTCTTTCTCAGCAGTGACTATCGGCATTGTCACATACATTGTTCTGAAGATACCCTCACAGAAATACACCGCACTGTATAAAACAGTATTCCCAGTTCTGGGGGTGCTGTTTTCCGTGGTTTGCCTGTTTATCGGTCATTTTTCCTATCCACGGGTACACAATCTCAAGGTGTATCTTGCAGGGTATGTCACCGGTATAACCAGTATCGCCTATTTTTTACTGTTTCGCATACCGGTATACGATGATCTTGGAATAACAATACTCCTCCTGCTGGTGTTCATCAATTTTATTATCTTTCTTTTTATTCCACCATTTATCAAATACCGCCATACCAAAATAATTACCTTCAGTATAACCGGATTTGAATGTGTAATAATAGCTGTGACACGGCTCTTTCCCCAGGGGATAGCGTGGGCTCATTATCTGACCAGGACCGATTTCTGCAGTGTGGCTTCACTTTTCGGTCTCTTATGGCTGCTGAATGTCATTGTGATAAGTATCTTCCGCCTTCGTGGTCAGTTTCATCTTGGCGGATTATTCTCAGGATGCGCGCTGCTGTACTTTCTTATCTGGCTTTCCCCGGTCATATTCACTGCAAAGTATGCGCTGGAGGCGGAAAAAGTACTTTTTCTGTTTGTTACCCTGTACCTTGAAGCCGGTATCCTTGTGCACTGGCTCTCCCGCATGGAACACCGTATATCCTATGATCCGCTCCTGCAGATTTATAACCGGAATTACTGCAGCAAAATTATCGAGGAGCAGTCAAATATAAAAACCGTACCGCCTTTCGGTGTGGCAATGGTGGATATCGATCATTTTAAAAAGGTAAACGACAAGTACGGTCATCAGGCAGGGGACAAGGTACTGTATACGATTGCCCAAACCATCCAGCGGGAAGTTATTCCCGACGGCATCGCCTGCCGGTACGGTGGCGAGGAGATAATCATCTTCTTTCCAAACAAGCGGACAAAACAGTTGGTTCCTGTGATGGATAATCTTCGTGAAATAATCAAAAATATTAAGGTACCGATAAAACGGAAAAAAATCGGGGTTACCATCTCCTGCGGCATCTCACACCGTGAGGATACCACGCAGACTATCATGCAGGTTATTCATGCAGCGGATAAGGCACTGTACCGGGCAAAAAAGGGAGGGCGCAACCAGGTAAAAACCGGTAAAACCCCTTCTTCATCTTCCAGAAAAAAGTAATACAGTAACCGCATCAATTATTTTAGCTCATAGCATGGAATACAGTTTTTATACCAACAAAAAATCACCAATTTCATTTAACTGAGATTATATTTATATGATTATCCTCAATTTTGCCCGCGGGCAGCGGGTAAGATTTTTTTAACATCAACCAAGCACAGGAGCGTGTATTTGGATCTTCAATCAGTTTCGGGAAATACCTGGATAACACTCGCTTTTCCCATCATTGCATTAGTCATAGTTGTGGGTCTGTTTATTGCAACGATTTTTACCGTTTTCTACCATCGCATTCTGTACATAAAAAAGATACGCCCCTCTTTTGACGCATTATATCAACCCCGTTGTTCAATCATTCTTCCGTGCAAAGGGGTGCCGCAGAACTTCGAGAACAACATCCGTTCATTCTTTCACCTCGATTATCCGTCATATGAGATTATTTTCACTGTCGAGAGAGAAGATGATCCCTGCGTCCCAATAATAAAAAAAGTGATGCAGGATGAACCCGGCGCCCATCTTGCTGTCGCTGGTATTACAACATCCTGCAGTCAGAAAAACCACAATATGATCGCTGCGCTGGATGTGGCGGACAATCCGGAAGTCTATGTGTTCGCCGACTCGGATATCACCCTTTCATCGGACTGGCTGAAAGAACTGGTATTACCGCTCTCAAGCAATAAAATTGCTGTTTCAAGCGGATTCAGATGGCTCTATTCAACCAACAGCGCTATCGGCGCTATGGTAAATTCCTATCAGAACTCACTGCTGCTTGTTCTTTTCAGCGCAGCGTCTTTCCTGCAGGATATCGGCCTCTGGGGCGGCTCCATGGCAATGCGTAAAAGTGATTTTGATGAACTGGGAGTACGGGAATACTGGGCACAGACGGTTGTCGACGACATGAGTCTCTCCCGGCTTATCATGAAACATGCAAAAAAATCGATTATGGTGTCAACCTGTATAACACCCACAGATGACACGCTCCCTACAATAAAGCAGAGCATCCAGTGGTTTCAACGCCAGGTAATGTTTCTGAAAGCCTATCAGAGAAAGACCTGGCTTATTGCAATACTACTGGTACTGTCATGCCTTACGCTGCAGATGCTCTTACCGGTTTCACTGATAGTAAGTTCTATTACCTCGAAAACATTTGTACAGGCCGGCGGGATACCTTCATTGATATTTATCTTCGGAACAATGGCAACGACAATATTTTATCCGCTCCTGGGAAAACACCCGAAATTATTCCGTATGCTGCTCCTGCAGCCGATATCAATAACGACCGTGCTGGTAAGCACTGTTAAAACCCTGTTCACCAACACGGTTAAATGGAGCGGATTCCGGTACAAACTCAATTTCAGGGGTGAAGTTATTTCCGTTGAACAGTCAATATCATGAAAGGATACAATCAGCTATGAAGGATTTAGTAAATGTTGCAGTGTTTGCCTCCGGAGGCGGCAGCAATTTTCAGGCATTGATTGACAAAAAAGAAGAAGGAATGCTCCGGGTAAACTTTGCGGTGTGTGTCGGGAATAACAGCAAAGCAAAAGCATTCGAACGGGCCCGCAATCACTCTATCCCCACCCTGCACATTGCGCCGGGTCATTTCGCGGATGAGCGAACCTACACAGAAAAGCTGCTTAGCGAACTCGAATCTTACAAGGTGGATTTAATCGTGCTTGCCGGATACATGAAAATGATCCCTGCGGCCGTTACTGCAAAATATCACAATCGTATTATCAACATCCACCCTGCTCTGCTGCCGTCCTTCGGCGGGCAGGGTATGTACGGTAAACAGGTGCATCAGGCGGTTCTCGATTACGGCGCAAAAGTCACCGGTATTACCGTTCACTTTGTCGATGAAGAGTATGATAAAGGCCCGATAATTCTGCAGGAAACCGTGCAGGTTCTTGATGACGACGATGTGGATTCACTCGCGGCACGGGTACTGAACGTTGAGCATGCAAATTACTGGCGTGCTGTTAAAGCATATGCCCGGGGTACCATAACCGTGAAAGGCCGACGGGTTATTGGATCCGTATAACACCATACCGCTCTACGAATTTGATCGCTCAGTTGAAAAGGAACTGAACGGGTGTGTCGTGGGTATTGACGAAGCGGGCAGAGGTCCGCTTGCAGGACCGGTTGTTGCGGCCGCGGTTCTTCTTGACCTTGCGATTCCAATTTCCGGCATTGCCGATTCAAAAAAATTATCCGCCGCAAAACGGGAGATTCTTTATACGCAGATTACCGAGCAGGCGCCGGCATGGGGTATCGGCGAGGCATCTCCCGAAGAGATAGATCACATAAATATTCTGCAGGCATCACTGCTTGCTATGAAACGGGCTCTGGAAAATATATCGATCTCATGGGACATCGCGCTTGTTGACGGTAACATGCCCCTGCAGTCCCTCGCGCCGGACCGACAACGGGCACTGGTGGGCGGAGACGGCATCAGCGCCTCTATTGCAGCGGCGTCAATACTCGCAAAAGTAACCCGTGACCGGCTCATGGAACAGTATCACATGGTCTATCCGGACTACGGATTTAATACTAACAAAGGATATCCGACAGCAGAGCATCGCAAGCGGGTTGCTGAAAAGGGAATTACACCCATACACAGGAAATCTTTCTGTGAGAAAATACTGACACAAACTGAATTACAATTGCTATAATTGAATTCGGGGAGACAAAGGCATGGAATTCAGCTTAATCGAGAAACATAACAGTATTCATGTAAAGGTATATGGGCCGGAGCCCTGGCGGCCTCAGACCTTTTATCCCCTGATTGACAGGCTGGGTGAGCAGATAAAAGACGCCTATATACGAAACAAACGCACCGTTGTCTTTGACTTTCTCGGGCTGAATTTCATTGACAGCTACATGATCAGCATGCTTGTGCAGACCTCCCGTTTGACCGAACCGGAAAGGAATATCATATTAGCGACGGATAACCAGGTCCTTGCAATAATTACGTTAATCGGGATTGACCGGATATTTTCGGTATATCACTCGGAAAAGGAGTGGTTGCAAAAACAATGATGCTTCTCCATTCCCATCTGTATGACTTAACAATAAAGGTAAACCTGCTGTGAAAATATCGCGTATTGGTAAGGTGGTTCTTGGTCTTCTTATCGCAGCATTCGGTTTGTATATTTTTTTAAAGGATGTCGAGATTGACCGGCTTGTTTCAGAATTACAGGCGACACGGGTGCATGCGCTGCTACTCGTCAGTATTCTGGCAATTCTGACCATATACCTGCGATCGGTACGGTGGCGTTTCATACTTCCCGATTTACCTGACACCACAAAAAAAAATCTCTTCAATAATGTGGCTATCGGATTTATGCTGAACAACATTCTGCCGGCCCGTCTTGGCGAGGTTGCGCGTGTCTTCATTCTCTGGAGGAAAAACCGGTTCCCGGTTGCAGTATGCGTGGGAACACTCATTCTCGAACGCATTATCGATCTGTGCATGTTTTTCATTTTCTTCTTTATACCGATTTTCATCCTGCCGCAGTGCTCAGACTTACTGCCCTTCGGCTTTATCACTGCGGGTATCACGCTCTGCACAATTTTATTCTTTGTTTTTTACCGTCTCTTTCAGAATCAAACAGTGGCTTTAGGAAAATGGCTGGCAGGGAAAGCGCCGCTGCGGTTCCAGACAAAAATCAAGAAAATCGGCTGGGAGCTCGCCTCCAACATCGGGTGGCTCTCCTCTTTAAAACGAACCGGCCTGGTTATACTCTTTTCCTTTTTAACAACTCTCTGTTATCCACTCATGATAATTATTCTGGCCGGTAACAGCACCATGCCGTTCGGTTTACTGGAAGGCATGTTTGCGCAGGCCTTTGCAGCCTTCGGCGCGGCAATCCCGCTTGCGCCGGGGTATGTCGGGACGATACATGCGGTTATGCTTCAGGGACTCTCTATTCTCGGTATGGATGACGATCAGGGACGCGCATTGGTGATTCTATACCATATTCTAAATTATATCCCCGTTACCATTTTAGGATTAATACTTTTTTTCAGAACAAACCTTTCATTCAGGGAAATTGCTGAAGCGAAGGATATTATAGACCGGGAGGAATGATAATTTTACTATTTTATATAGTTGTATCAGAAATACGTTTTCCCAGTAACCTGCAGGTGATACCATGACCGAACAACAAAACGATGTCTTATTAGTTAATAATGTGCGGGATGCGGCTGCGGCCATTAAAGAAGAACTGCATAAACGTATTGTCGGGCAGGAGACGGTTATCGACGATCTGCTGGCCTGTTTTCTTGCCGGCGGCCACTGCCTGCTTATCGGCGTTCCCGGCCTTGCCAAGACCATGCTTGTTTCCAGTCTGGCACAGTGTCTCGATCTCGCATTCAACAGAATTCAGTTTACGCCGGATTTGATGCCTGCCGATATTACCGGATCGGAAATTTTATTTGAGGACAAGACCACCGGCAACCGGGAATTTCGCTTTGTCAAAGGGCCGATTTTCAACAATATCGTGCTGGCTGATGAAATAAACCGCACACCGCCTAAAACGCAATCAGCCTTGCTCCAGGCTATGCAGGAGCGCGAAGTGACCAGCTCCGGCCATACCTTCCCGCTGCCGGCTCCGTTCTGGGTACTGGCGACACAGAACCCTATCGAGCAGGAAGGCACCTATCCGCTGCCTGAAGCACAGCAGGACCGGTTCATGTTCTCCATCGAAATTGACTACCCGGACAGTCAGGCAGAAATTGAAATCGTAAAGCGCACCACTATCCCGCAGCAGGAAACCCTTGACGCAGTCGTTACCGCTGAGCATCTTGCCGCATTCAGAGATTTAGTATGGCGGGTACCGGTTGCGGACTCGGTCGTTTCCTGTGCCGTTTCTCTTTCCCGCGCCAGCCGTCCTTATGACGGGGCATGCCCTGAAAAAGTAAAAAAACTGCTTACCTGGGGAGCGGGACCGCGGGCATCACAGTTTCTCATTCTGGCCGCCAAAGCGTATGCCGTGCTTGAAGGCCGGCCCTCACCCGATAAAAACGATGTGAAACGTGCTGCCTATCCGGTGCTGAGACACCGCCTGGTTCGATCATTCAATGCTGAGGCAGAGGATATATCTTCAAATGGTATTATCGCGATGATTCTGGAAACAGTAAAGGATTGATATAGAGGGAGAGATACCGTCTCTTTTAATCTTTGCCCGTCATCTCAAGCACCATCTCTTTTTTCTTCGGATCATAAAAGCACTTGGCGCAACGGCGTTTGAGATCACCACAGGAGATTTCCAGCGTATCGACACCCCCGGTCGTACACTGTTTTGTGCGAAGCAGCAGCCTGTCTTTCCCGATAAACGTTCGGTAAAAAACGCCGTGTGTGGAATCCTTCGGGTCAACCCAGCGAAACATGATAAGAAGTATACCATTGTCGTTGTTCTTAACCCGCGCAAGGGTTGCATAGGAGACCTCCTTATCAAGGAAATCACCCATTGCCAGCATTTTCCAGGAATACGCGGTTATTGAATCCTCTTGGGAGGAGAAACCTGCGTTCTTATAATTCAGCAGTTCAAACTCACCGTATTCATCGAGAATAAATTTGTGGTCATGGTACCAGAGACTTGTTAATCCGCCATGGGTAAGCGGGGGGAGCGGCACCTGCATACCGGTTGATTTTTTTGTAGTGGTATCCCGGGTACTACCCGGCATACCCAACAATGCTATAATTAAAAAGGCGGGGAAAAAACGCATAGTTCCTCCTCAGGCGGTTTTTTTCTGTTTCTTCAGGGAGTATACCGGCTCAGCTTTCCGCCGTACCACATCTTTAGTAACCAGAACTTCCTTTATATCTTTACGGGAAGGTATATCAAACATAATCGGGAGGAGTGCACTTTCCAGCACGTTCCGTAAACCACGTGCACCGGTCTTCTTTTCTATTGCAATTGTCACGGTCTCCCGCAGCGCCTCCTGTGCAAAAATGAGCCGCACATCTTCCATGGCAAAAAGTTTCTGATACTGTCTTACCAAAGAATTCTTCGGTTCAACAAGGACACGCAGCAATGACTCTTCATCAAGCTCATCAAGGCCGAACACCGCCGGTACCCGCCCGACCAGCTCCGGTATCAATCCGAACTGAATGAGATCATCAGGCTCTGTTTTACTGAGTTTGTCACCGATTCGCTCGCTTCTTCTCCGGTTAATAGGCGCTGTAAATCCCATACGGCTTTCGCCGATACGCTTTTCGATGATATTTTCCAGTCCGACAAATGCCCCGCCGCAGATAAAAAGAATATCACGGGTATTTATCTGGATAAGGTTCTGCTCAGGATGTTTCCGTCCGCCTTTCGGCGGGATACTGGCAACCGTGCCTTCAAGAATCTTCAGCATCGCCTGCTGGACACCTTCACCGGACACATCGCGGGTAATTGACGGATTGGCTGATTTCCGGGAAATTTTATCAAATTCATCTATGTAAATAATACCTTTTTCCGCTTTCGCCACATCATTATCTGCAGCCTGCAGAAGCCGTACCAGCATATTTTCAACATCCTCACCAACATACCCGGCTTCGGTAAAGATAGTAGCATCAACAATACTGAACGGTACTTTGAGCAATTTTGCCAGTGACTGAGCAATAAGTGTTTTTCCGGTTCCGGTCGGTCCGATAAGAAGGATGTTGGATTTCTCTATCTCAACCTCATCGGTTTTCTCTGAACGGGAAAGGAGCCGCTTGTAATGATTATAGGCAGCGACACAGACTCCGATTTTAACCTGTTCCTGGCCGATGACATACTCATCCAGAATTTTTTTCATCTCGCGGGGTGTCGGCAGCGTTTCAATACGAAGGTCACCCGGCATCCGCATCTTCTCATCCCTGAGAATAGTATTACACATGTCAACGCACTCATTGCAGATATATACCGAAGGACCGGTTATCAGTTTGTCAACTGCACCGGCTCCCTTGCCGCAGAATGAGCATCGAATAGTACTGTATCGTTTTCGATCCGCCATAATAATCAGGTCCGCTTTTCAAGTATTTCATCTATGATACCATACTCCAGCGCTTCCTTCGCGTCCATGTAGAAATTACGATCCGTATCCTTCCGTATAATCTCGGGCTTCTGACCGGTATGGTTTACCAGTATTCCCGTAAGGGTATCCTTGATCCGTACAATTTCCTTTGCATGAATAGCGACATCGGTTGCCTGACCGGTAACACCGCCGATAGGTTGGTGCAGCATCACCCGCGAATGCGGTAATGCGTATCGTTTGCCTTTGGTTCCTGCCGCCAGAAGCACTGCCGCCATACTGGATGCCTGGCCGATACAAATGGTACTGACTGCCGGTTTAATAAACTGAATAGTGTCATAAATGGCAAGCCCCGCGGAAACATACCCGCCGGGAGAATTGATATAAATGGTGATATCCTTGTCTGAATCCTCATATTCCAGAAAAATCAACTGCGCCATTACAACATCGGCAACTACTTCGGTGATATCGGATCCGAGAAATATGATACGTTCTTTGAGCAGCCGGGAATAAATATCATAGGAGCGCTCACCTCTGCCGGTCGTTTCAATAACCATTGGAATCAATGACATAAATTCTCTCTGTCCTTTCTTGAAATTCTCGTTACCGTACTGTCTGACTACTATGAAAATATGTATTCGTGCACCCTGACCGGTACATACTTTATTATAAAATAATTTCCCGGTAATTTACAGAACTAAATAATACGAACCCGCTATCACTATCCGGTGTTTTTCAAAACGTCGAACGATGGTGAGTTATACGCTATTTTTTTGAAACAGGAAGAGCCTTACCGGTAACGCTGTACCGTCAGCGCCATGCTAATTCTCCCAGGGAATCTCGCCGATCAGACAGTCCAGTGTTTTCTGCTCCCGGATTTCCTCACGGATTCTGTTGGTGCCACCATTTTTCCTCAACATCGCCTTAACCTCTTCGAAGGGCCGGTTATACTGCGCAGCGATCTGCTGAATCCGTCTGTCAACCTCTTCCTGAGTTGCCTTTATCTTTTCACGGTTGGCGATAAAATCAATGATTCGATATTTCTTTATTGCACGGATACCGACCTCCCGGTACTGCTCAGCTATTTCTTCACGGCCCGGGGCCTGTCCCCGGGGATAATACCTGGCCTGCTCTTCCATCACTTTATCAAGATAATACTCTATCCGGGAGGCGGGCACATCAAATTTATTATGTTCAATAACGGCATCGATTGCCTTATCATGGGCCTCCTGACGGGCACGTTCTTTCTCCTGAGCCTCCAGATCGTCCTGAATCGCTTTTTTCAGAGCGTCAACATCAGCGAAATCACCGACCTTTTTACAAAACTCCTCGTTGACTTCAGGGATTGTTTTTTCCTGCACCTTGTTCACTTTAACAGTCAAATCAACAGACTTTCCGGCAATATCCGGTACATGATACTCCTTGGGGAATTTCACCGTCAACGCTTTCTCTTCGCCAACAGAAAGGCCGACCAGCCCTTTGTCAAAATCCTTGAGTGAGCCCTTGCCTATCTCAATCGGATAGAGCGGAGATTTCAGATCATCCTTCGGTTCACCATCAACCACAGCATTTACATATTCTATCGAAACGAGATCGCCCTTTTGCGAAGGACGATCAACATCCTTAACCTCAGCCATACGCTCCTGTAAATCCTTCAGTGAATTCTCAACATCAGCCTCTTTTATCTTTTTGGGAGCTACCTTAATCTTGAGTTTCTTATAGCCGGTAATATCGATGGGCGGATCAACCTCAACCGCAACCTTGAAAAACACCGGCTGCTCATCTTCAGCTTTCAAATCGGATATTTTTGCCTCATTGACCGGAACGATTTGATTATCAGTACATGCCTGACGGTAGGATTTATTAATAAGGTCCTCAACAACTTCAGCCCTTATCGCCGCTCCAAATCGGTTCCTTATAATATGCACAGGTACCTTACCGGGACGGAAACCGGGAAGCTTTACTTTTCTCCGGTACTTGCTCAATTTACTGTCAAACTCCTTCTGCACATCTTCCGGCGGGATTTCAATATCGATTACCCGTTGCCAGGTCTGCGGTTCTGATACTGTCGCTTTCAATGGTTATTTCCCTTCTGTTAAAAATTGCAACAAAGACACATACTCTTAATCCTAATCGTAATCTTAAGCCCCGGCGTCTCAATGAAAAGAACATGCGAGAAGGGGGATTTGAACCCCCACAGGTTACCCCACCAGATCCTAAGTCTAGCGCGTCTGCCAATTCCGCCATTCTCGCGACATTTGCACGGTGAAAGAACGTACAAAAATAGTTGATTTTAAGAAAATGTTCAATACAGAAAGGGGAAATGATTTAAATGAGATTTGAGGTGATAGGTGTAAGGCTAAAAGTTTTTATATTCCTGTTCATTCTCACTTTTGCTTTTCACCAACTGTTATAACACCAATAGCAACACTGATTCAATATGGTGTGTTTGAGGATAGAGATCAAAAAGAGCTGCTTTTTCAATTTTATACCCACACTTTTTGACAAAAAATCCAGCATCCCGCGCCTGGGTTGACGGATTACAGGAGATGTAGACAACTGTTCGCGGTTGCAGATTACGGATCCCTTCTCTTACCTGTCTGGTTAATCCGGGGCGCGGGGGATCTATGATAATACAGTCCGGTACAGGTAATGAATGAACTGACTCTTTGAAAAAATGCTCGGCTGAAACAGCATCGGTTGCTATATGGTTAAAAGCGTTGCGAGAGATATTTTTCTGTGCCAGTCCGGCCAGATCCCTGCTGCTCTCAATAAGCAGACCCTGTGAGAAATTGTCGGCAAGCATTACTGAGAAGAAACCGACACCACCGTACATATCTACAAAAAAGTTGCCGGAGGCATATTCTTTTACCCGGTAGCCCAGTTTCTCCAGAAGAAACCTGTTTCCCTGAAAAAAGCTGTCGCCGGATACGGTAAACACCTTATGTGAAACAGTTATCTCTGTGGAAACCCCGGAAAAATGGGGTATAACGGGACTTGAGGCAATTGAACCGTTATCACCTGCAACGACCTTTATTTCTTTACACGGTTGAGGCAGTCCGTTGACAATCGTTTTTTGCATTTCCAGAACACCGTTAATTTTATTTGTCAACAAGGGACAGTTGTCGATTTTAACGACATTATTGGACCTTCTACGATAAAAACCGAGAGAAGATGCGGAAGGATCCACCTTTAACTGCGCCCGTAACCGGTATTCCCACTCCGGCGACGGTACTGTTTCCATTTCCGGAACACTCTCTATTTTACCAATACGATTGAGACATTCAACAACAATATCGCGCTTGTATTCAAGCTGTTTCGGGTAGTGTATATATTGCCAGTCGCATCCGCCGCAGGCGCCGTAATATTGACACGCGGGTTGTCTGCGGTACGACGACGGTTTCACAATTTCCAACAAGCCGGCAACGGGTACCCCGCCTTTTCTGGTGTATATCTCTGCGGTAACCGTCTCTTCCGGAAGAACCTGCTCAACGAAGAGCACACCATTATCAGTACGAGCGAGACCATACCCGCCATACATTATCTTTTCTATAGTGCACTGTATCATTGTTTCCTGAACACCCCGCACCACCACTCGTTTTCAGTTGTCTCGTCAAGAAGCATCCACCCTTCGTCGGCAGCGTTTGTAACAACCGATTCTTTCTCATCACATAAAATCCCCGACCATATCAGCTGGCCCTCGGGTTTTAACAAATTACTGCAGGAGGCAAGGAGTGGTTCCGAATGGTTTCTGAGCATATTCATCACAATTGTATCGAAAAGCGCCTCCTGTTTCAAACATGCAACCGTACCAATGCTGAATGAGACAGAACTGTCCGGTGGATTATCATGCAGATTTTCAGCCAGATTGGGAGCGCAATCAGGATCGACCTCAACACCAATAACGGTTGCGTAACCGGCATAATCAGCGACAAAGCAGAGTATACCTGAACCGGCGCCAATATCAAGAAGGGTGGGATTGCGCCGAGCGGAGACAGCAACAGCAAGGAGCGCCCCGGTACATAATCTGGTTGTCTCATGGTGACCTGTGCCGAACGCCATCTTCGGCTCGATTTTTATCCAGTAATCATCTTTCTGTAGAGTCGGCTTCAACCATTCGGGCGAGACCCAGACCTTCTCAGCAATAAGCACCGGCTGCATTGAATCGCGCCATGCGGCATTCCAGTCCCGCTGTTCGACCAATCTGATATCCGCTGCCGCACCGGGTATCGATTCAATAATTTTCTTTTCAGCCTCTTCAGCACACGCTTCAGTTTCGAAATAGCCGGTTAAGAGTATTTTTTCTCCGACAGTTTCCTCCTGGCATCCCTGCATCCCGAATGTATAAAACAGACCCAAGGCGATCTCTTTATACTCCCCGGGGATCCGGCAGTTAAGGCAGTATGAATCTTTCATTGATTACACATCGATGGCTGGTTAATTTAAAAGGGATGAGGAAGAGCACGAATTGCCAATCGTTAATAAAAAACTAATTATTGATACTCTTCGATCTCTTCACTGCACAGAACTCCCCGCACATACTGCACAGGGTAGCATCATCCTGCGGCGGGAGAGAGCTTCGATAGCGCCGTGCCTTCTCCGGATCGATACACAGAGGAAAAACAGTTTCCCAGTCAAGATCCGTTTTCGCCTGAGATATCCTGTTGTCCCACTCAATTGCTCCCGGATGCCCCCGTCCAATATCGGCAGCATGGGCCGCTATCTTCGACGCAATGGTACCTTCACGCACATCATCCACCGACGGCAGGCGCAGATGCTCGGCAGGAGTCAAATAACAAATAAAGTCCACGCCGGCCATACCGGCAACCGCGCCACCGATTGCCCCGGCAATATGATCATACCCCAGTGAAACATCGGTTACCAGCGGTCCCAGTACATAAAAGGGCGCATTATCACACAGGGTCTTCTGTATCTGAATATTGGTTACAATCTGATCCAGCGGCACATGCCCGGGTCCTTCCACAAAAACGCCGACATTCCTCTGCCGCGCTCTCTTTACCAGCTCACCGAGAATAGAGAGTTCCTCGATTTGAACCCGGTCGGATGCATCCTTCAACGCACCCGGACGAAATCCGTCACCGAGACTTACTGCGACATCGTACTCGGCAAGTATATCCAGCAAACGATCGTACTGGGCATATAACGGACTTTCCTGATTATTACGATCAATCCACTCCATGATAATCGTACCGCCCCTGCTTACTGCGCCGGCCAGCCTCCTGACCTCCTTGAAACGGGCAACAGTCTGTCTGGTTACCCCGCAATGCAGTGTCAGGAAATCAATCCCCTGCCTGCAATGGTCCTCAATCACTTCAAACATTTCATCCGCAGAGATATCAAGAATAGATTTTTTTCTTTTTCCGGACCGTACCGCCATTTCGTAGAGTGGCACTGTACCGATTGCAACGGGACATTCCCTGATGAGAACTGCCCTAATTGCCGCCAGGTCACCCGCTGTGGATAAATCCATAATCGCATCAGCGCCGCAGGCAACCGCAGCTTTCATTTTGGCAATCTCCTCATCAATGTCTACCCGTGATGAAGAAGTGCCGATATTCGCATTAACCTTTATTGTTGTCCCGGCACCTAATACCAGCGGTTTTATATCCCGCCGAGTATTTCGAACAATGGTTATGGTACCTGCTGCGACAGCCTCGCGGAGCTGCTCTTCAGCAATCCCTTCCTGCCGGGCCGCCAGTTTCACCTCTTCGGTAATTACCCCGTTTTTTGCCTGTTCAACTCGCGTCATGAGAAAAATTCCGTCCCTATAGCCTCGGTGTTGCGATCACATTTATTAGCAGTAACGTGTAAAAATAGATTATTGCATAATTAAATTCTATTCTATACACAAATTTAATACTATTGAAAGAATATTTTAACTTGCGGTAAAACAGGGCGATTATTCAGTAGACAAAAACATGTATGAATTATACAATCAATAAATAATTCACCGATAATAACCGAAATTTGGATACAATATTGTATTTAAAGTACCTTTTTATCTATATTTATTATACCATGAGTTAATTCAACACATGGTAGGTACCATCTAAGGGAGGCAATACATGGCTGTCAAACGGAAAAAGAAGCTTACTAAAAAGCAACTCGAACATTTCAAAAAGAAGCTTCTGTTTGAAAAAAATAAAGTACTGGAAGAGATGGGTGATCTTCAAAGCCGCAACCTTATGCAGTCCATATCGGATCAATCCGGGGAAGTCTCCCGTTATTCATACCATCTTGGCGATACGGCTTCCCTTTCCTATGGCCGGGAATTCTCCATGGGCCTGGCAGAACGGCAGCAGAAATACCTCGAGCAGGTTGACGAAGCTCTTCAGAGAATCGAAGAAGGTACTTATGGTATATGTAAGGTCACCGGCGAAGCTATTCCGGTTGAGCGACTTGAGGAAGTACCTGTGGCAAAATATTCAGTAAAAGGCAAAGAGATTTTAGCAAAAAAGAGATAATTTTTTTGTATGGCCGGCTCTCTATCCATTCCACTGCTGTAGCGGGCGCCCTCTTTCCCGGAGAGAGGGGCGCATTTTTTATTTTTCTCCTCCTTCTTTTTTCTTTACTCTTCTCGGAAACAACAGAGAGTGGAAATGTTTTCACTTTTTCCGATTCAGTATACACCTGTTCGGTGGATCTCGGTTCATTGAAAAAACAGAAGATAACGCGGTATGTAAATAACTCCCCTGAGAATAAAAAGAAAGATGCTCTAATGTATCTCCTTGACTCACTGGGATATTTCAACCTGCGCATAGATACCCTTGCCCGGGATTCTCTGGTTATCACCATTGGCAGCAGGGCGGCAATAGACACTGTTATTATCAACAGCAATTATCCATTGAACATCGATTCTATCCGGCAGATTCGATTTCCGATACCTTACGATGCCGGTTTAATCCGGGCACTTGCCCGGAAGACCGTAATCCATCTCACGCGGAAAGGCTTCCCCTTTGCAAACACATCGCTTACCATTTCCGATTCTCAACACGGGCGGCATGATACGACTTCTATCAGTCAGCCGCGGAAGCATCTGACAATTCAATTCACCGTGCATACCGGTAAAAAGTGCGTTTTCAGCAGTCCGCTTTTCCTGGGTGTTTTTCAGACAAAGGAGACACTCCTTGCGCAGGATATACTTTTTACGAGAGGACAGATTTTTGATGCCCGTAAAATAGAGACCTCACAAAAACGACTTCTCACCCGGTCCTATATAGCGAATGTCCGTCCGGAAACGCCGGGTATCGTGATTCCCGCCGAAAAAAACGATTCGATAGACAACCGGGAAAATACCATCGAAAGTACCGGTAGTGACTCTCTTGCAACCGTTGCGGTACCATTTTATATCGAAGATAATTCGGGCATGGGTATCGATGGTGCAGTGGCCTATAACTCAGATGCTGCGGTACGCTGGTCGGGCATACTGACTCTTACCCTGCTCAATGTCTTTCACCGCGGCGAGTCAGCCTCACTGTTCTATCGCGGGGAAAAGCTCCTGCAACAGTTCGATGTTGCTATTGCGGTACCCTACCCGTTTCTCTGGCCGATATTTCTTTCCGGTGCTTTCGGCCTTGAAATCGAAGAAAAAAATTATGGCTATCTCCATGGTGAATTTACCGTGCTTACTCAACTGAAAGAACTCTGGCAGGCGGGACTGGCAGTCAACGGCCATGAAACAACTATCAATGACCAGAACGCCTCGTGGCATTTCATCGGTATAGACCTGGTATTACAGAGAACAAGAGAACCCTATCGTGACGGTATACTGACCCGTGAATTTTTATTACGTACCGGCGCCGGTATCGCAGACAAGGCTGACGGCAGATATAACCGCTGGCGTATAGACTTCTCTGTAGGCTCGCATATACCGCTGTTCAGCCATCAGGCTTTTCTCGGTAAACTGGCAACGCATATTATTACCTCAGAGGATAAGGACTCACTGCATCTTACAGAAAAGGTTCGCATTGGCGGGTACAACAACATCCGGGGATATACGGATAACCAGTTTCCCTTTATTGCCGTGGGATATGCGCAGACCGCGTACCTCTATTATTTTAATCCCACCGGATCGGTATATATTTTTATGGACGGCGGGGTCGGCTTCTCCGAAAATATCAGCTTGAACAGGAGTGACCGAACCGTATTATTCGGCTACGGCCTCGGTATACGGGTTCCGGTAAAAATCGGAACGCTTTCGCTTGAATGGGCGAGGAACTATAAGGAAAATAAAGGGCTCGGGAGAATACACGTCCGTATAACAAACAGCGTTTCCCAGGGAATGCAATAATGACGAAAAAATCCGGCATACTTGTTTTTATCATTTTTAGCAGTATGATTTATGGGAAAACAGCCCTATGCCTGTACAGTGATTCCGCCTGGCAGCAGCACTCTTCCTCTCTGCAAAAGCGACTGCTTAAACAGCCCACATTCGCTGAAATGGATGACGCCTGTTTTATTGCTCTGCTGCACCGGTATCCTCCTGCGAAAAACCGCACTGAACGGACAAACACACTTTTCTCGTATCTGAAAAAATATTGCCGCGTTTCAAATACGTTTTCACCTTCGGTATTGCATGAATTTCTCATGGTTGTTGATACAGCCTCTTATCCCGACATTTCTGCCGGCATAGCAGGACTATGGAAAACCTATAACGGCCCCCTCCATTTGCAACTGCGGACTATGGAGAGAAAAGGACTCTATGCGGAAGTGGATAATGTATACAGCGATTTCATGAAACTCTCTCTACTTGATGTGTATGAACTCCTGAAATGGGCGCGGATAAAGAGTATTCTGGGCGATTTTGACGGTGCGGTTTCTATTTATTGCAAAGCTTCAGCAACAGAAAACTCCTTCGTTAATGTGGCGCTTAATCAATTAAAACGGGCTCTTGCCGATGTTTCCTCTACCGAAACAATACGGCGGACTCTCGAACATTTCAGTAGCTGCTACCGCTCCCATCCTGGAGCCAGTCTCGATACCCTGTCAAAATGGCTGAGTAAGACTTATGCCCATTTCGAGCTGTTCCGTGAAGAAGAGCAGGCCATTACCACCTTTGACTCAAACCCCGCATCAAAGGGAGAGCGACTGCTTTCTGCCGCCAGGAACCGGTTCTCGCGCAATCTTTTCTCGGAAGCCCTGCCGCCGGCAAAAAAAGCCTGGCAGTATCTTTCTTCAGACAGACAACGCCAGAAGTGTGCTATTATCTGTTATCAATCCTATATGCATATCGGCAGAACGGACTCGGCGGTACTCTGGCTTGACAAAGTCAACCTCACTCAGTTACATAGTAAGGCTAATGCGGTTGTATTGTATCAAAACAGCGGTTTTTTCAAAAAAGCCGACAGCGTTATACAGATGCTTGATAACACCATTACCAGGGATACCCTGATGATTCGGCATTATATCTTTCTCGGCGAACCTGATAAAGCGCAGGAATACCTCACGCGGTGTGCAATCAAATCCCATTGGCGCTATGCTCCTGCAGACTTGTATCTCTGGCATATACGACTGCAGGTATATACCGGCTCATTGCCTCAGACTTCGCGGTATCTGGACAGCCTCAGCAGAATTAAAAACAGCCCGTCCTGGCACTACACCGCCGAGGTGCTTACCATACGCCTTGCTCTGCAGCGGCTGCAGATATACCCGGAGGCATTTAAATTCTGGGGCAGTCTGCGCCACGACCTCTACCGCAACAAGCCGCTGGAGCCGGTTGCCGCATTCAACGTCACACGCTGGCCCGCCGCAATACAGGAGTTTCTTGCCGCAACTCTCATTGATGCCCTTGTCGGGAATGAATATTACAGTGAAGCACAATCCATACTTGACCGGTTACCGAACCTCGATTCGCCACAGACAGCCTATTTCCGGGGTATCACCAGTTTTATGCTCGGATATGGTGATAAGGCAAAAAAAATATTTGAAAAAATTATCCTTTCAAATCCTGATGATGTTTTCGCACACAAAGCCAGGATATATCTTTTAAAGTTAAGATTGTCACAGAGTATGTAACCGGTGGAGGTTGATTAATGAGCATCCGATGGATAAAAAATGTTGTAATCGATGGGGAAAAGACCACCATTGAAATTCAGATGGGTGATAAAAAAATCGGGGACAAATGCTATACCCGTATCTCCAATGAGGTTGAAGTCTATTTTAACAACGTGTATGAATCACGGGATGATATTATTGCTCAGGGAATCGATATACTGAAACGAAGGCTTGAGGGTAAACAGGTTACCTATCCCGACGGTAGAGACTATGACTGGCAGTAAGTTCAGGTAACGGAAACGTGTTTTCTCTGAAAAAGCGTAAATATAATAATTGAGAACATGCAAGCGTACATTTTTATTAAACTCCCTGAAGAAATGCAGTCGTGTTTTTTTGCATTTCTGAAAAACCAAAGATATTTTATAAAAAGAACTGGAATATAATCCTGAAAATCGGACAATAAAAGGATAAAATGTTTTACGGCTACGTTCTCATTACCGCGATCTGTATCTTTCTTTTCCTGCTCGGTATCACCGTGGGGCATGCACTATTTGTACTGCAGATACGCAGGGAAGAAAATAAAAAACGTGAGCTTGAACTGGCTTTACTGGATAAACGATCACAGGTGTTAAAAGAGAGCAAACGCATTTCCCAGAACCTTGAGGAGCTTCTTTACAAAGCAAATGTCCAGCAGGAGATTGAGAATATAATCAAGAAAAAAAAATTCTGAAACAGACCCACTGCGGTGCTGAAGGAAAACCGGTATTATGCTGTTCAGCCATCTGATCAGCTTTTTTTATTCTTCCTCCGCCAGTCGAATTAAATACTGACCGTAACTGTTTTTCTCCATCGGTTCTGCCAATTTCAATAGTTGGTCCCTGCCAATGTAATTCATCCTGTAGGCTATTTCCTCAGGTGAAGAGACCACCAGTCCCTGACGATTTTGAATAGCTTCAACAAATTGAGAGGCCTGCATCATTGACTCATGGGTACCGGTATCGAGCCAGGCAACACCTCGACCAAGGAGTTGTACATCAAGAAGTCCCTTTTCGAGGTATATCCGATTAAGACTGGTAATTTCCAGTTCTCCCCGTGCTGAGGGTTTTACCTGGTGGGCATATTCAACAACATTGCCGTCGTAGCAGTATAATCCGGTAATAGCATAATGAGACTTTGGTTTTTCCGGTTTTTCCTCAACACTTATCGCTTTACCATTCTCATCAAACTCAACAACCCCGTAACGTCGTGGTTCTTTTACCCAATACCCGAAAACTGTTGCGCCTTCAGTTTTACCAACAGCCTCACGAAAACCTTCCATAAAACCATGCCCCCAGAAAATATTGTCGCCAAGGATCAGGGTGGCAGGACTCTTTCCGACAAAATCAGCGCCCACATGAAAAGCATGGGATAAGCCCTTTGGCTCCGGCTGAACGACATAGGAAAATGATAGCCCCCACTGGCTCCCGTCACCCAGGAGTCTTTTAAACATGTCGGCATCTTCCGGTGTGGTAATAATTAGAATATCAGTAATACCACCCATCATAAGTATAGAGAGTGGATAATATATCATTGGTTTATCATACACTGGAACAAGCTGTTTGCTGACAGCTTTCGTTGCTGGGAAGAGTCGAGTTCCTGTTCCTCCGGCGAGTATAAGTCCCTTCATAGGTCAAGCTTCCTTTATTTAAAATGGTGATTTAAAATCATTGAAAAACGGTGCATTAGAATCTTTTTCAGAAAGTATCGGATCGGTAACCGGCCAGTCAATTTTCAGAGTCGGATCATTCCATCGAATAGCGGCTTCATGGTCTGGTGCATAAAAATTATCATTTTTATACATAAATTCAGTTGATTCCTCCAAGGTGCAATACCCATGTGCAAAACCCTGTGGAATATATAACAGATAAAAATTGCTTGCTGTCAATTCAAAACCCTGCCACTTTGCGAACGTTGAAGAATTTTTTCTCAGGTCAACAGCAACGTCATACACAGCACCCCGTGTTACACGCACCAGCTTTGTCTGGGTATAAGGAGGTAACTGAAAATGCAAACCGCGCAACACACCTTTTTGATGTGAAAATGCATGGTTGTCCTGTACAAAATCTGTTGATATATCATTTTCTTCAAAGGTACGTTTTGAAAACGATTCAAGGAAAAAGCCACGGCTATCTTCAAAAACTTTGGGTTTTATCAGTAATACATCCTCAAGTTCTGTTTTTATTACTTCCATATTAATATTTTCCTACAGTGGTTTTTTCATGTTTCTGCTGCAGTTTTCGCCACCATTCCTCGTTATCAAGATACCACTGAACACATTGCTCTATTCCCTGTTCAAAGGTCATGGAAGGTTCCCAGCCAAGTTCATCTTTAATTTTGGTTGCATCAATGGCATAACGACGGTCATGACCGGGACGATCGGTGACATAGGTTATCAGGCTCTCCGGTTTCTGTAAAATCGACAATACCTTTTTAACAATATCAATATTATACCATTCGTTGTTGCCGCCGATATTGTAAACCTCCCCGGGCTTTCCCTTCTGTAACACTGTATCTATGGCAATACAGTGATCTGCCACATACAACCAGTCCCTGACATTTTTACCGTCGCCATACACCGGTAACGGTTTATCATCCAGAGCATTGGCTATCATCAGGGGAATAAGCTTTTCGGGGTACTGATAGGGGCCATAATTGTTGGAGCAGCGGGTGATTATCCCCGGAAAGCCGAATGTTTCATAATACGCCCTGACAAGGAAATCGGAGCCTGCTTTACTTGCCGAGTATGGACTGTTGGGTGCCAGCGGTGTCTCTTCGGTAAATTTCCCCTCCGGCCCAAGACTGCCGTAAACCTCATCTGTCGACACGTTCACAAACCGTTTAGTATCAAAACGGCCGGCCCACTGTTTCTTCGCAGCATCCAGAAGGATTTGTGTGCCCAGCACATTGGTGGTAATAAAAATCTGCGGGCCGATAACACTCCGGTCAACATGAGATTCCGCCGCAAAATGAACAACACCATCAAAATTATGCTGAGTAAATAAGGTTTCAACGATATTAGAATCGGTTATATCACCTTTTACGAGCGTATATCTTTCATCACTTGCTATATCCGATAGATTTTCCGGATTTCCCGCATAAGTAAGTGCATCGAGATTGACCAGCATTATTTCCGGGTATTGCGTATGCATATAGCGCACAAAGTTGGATCCTATAAAACCACAACCGCCTGTTATCAACAATCTTTTCATTGCAATGCCTTTTTTTAATTGAAATCAGCTTTTATTCTATATAAGAATGAGATTGATTAAAATATTTAACGCCTCTGAAATAAACATACTATTAATAACTATCAGAAAGATATCTTCAGAAATTTTTGCATCACATTATTAAGGAGGCTCATGCATAAGCATAAAAACACCATGCGAATAACAATCCCCATCTTTATCGTTAGTCGCCTGTGCAAGATGAAGCCACCGATCCCACCATACCTCACGTTTTTCATCCGACATATTCCGGATATCAAGATCTTCTTCACCTAGGAATTCATCCCTGCAATCAACCATTATCAGCCCCTGAAGGAAGTGTAAAAGGAAGAATATTTTCAGCACATTTTACAATCACCGAATGTGCATCCGGTAGAGGTAAACCTGAAATTTCTTTCTCAACATCCTTTCTTGTAATTGCAAGGTGATGAAGCACAACCGCCTGACCGGAACTTATTATAACCCTTAGACGGCCCGTATTAAACTGGTTTGTCAAATCAACGTATATATTTCATTATAACAACCTGACGATTTCGGATTAATCCTAAAAACAACATTATTAGTTTAAAATAATTTATCAGCGTATTACTCGAAACTGAAATACTGTGGTGGACAAAATTCAACGGTAAACATATTTTAAGTACCATGCCATAATTATTGGAATTATAAGGACTAACCTGTCGTATTAAAAGGACTTGCCATGAAAAAGAAAAGAGCATTAATTACCGGAATAACCGGTCAGGACGGATCTTATTTAGCTGAGCTTCTGCTGGGAAAAGGATATGAAGTACACGGCATTATCCGCCGCAGCAGTAGTTTTAACACTGCTCGAATAGATCATATATACAAGGATCAGCATGAAGACGATGTGCGGTTATTCTTACATTATGGCGATATGACCGACAGCAGTAATATGAATCGCCTTCTGGAGAAAATCGATCCTGATGAAATTTACAATCTTGCCGCACAATCACACGTAAAGGTTTCCTTTGATGTTCCGGAATATTCTGCAGAAGTAGATGCGATTGGTACATTAAGAATATTAGACGCAATCAAAGAAATCGGTATTCAACCACGGTTCTACCAGGCATCAACGTCGGAGCTTTATGGGAAAGCGCAGGAAATACCGCAGACGGAAACAACACCGTTCTATCCCAGGTCTCCCTATGGCGTTGCAAAACTGTATGCATTCTGGATTGTAAAGAACTACCGTGAAGCCTATAATCTGCATGCCAGCAACGGGATTCTTTTCAACCACGAATCACCCCGCCGCGGTGAAACATTCGTTACCCGGAAAATAACCATGGCTGCCACGGCTATTAAAGCAGGCAAACAGGACTGTCTCTATATAGGTAATCTTAATGCGAAACGCGACTGGGGCTATGCACCGGACTATGTTGAAGGCATGTGGATGATGTTACAAACCGATGAGCCGGATGACTTCGTTCTGGCAACAGGTGAGACTCATACAGTGAGAGAATTCATTGAAAGGGCTTTCAGCCATCTTGATATTACAGTAAAATGGCAGGGGGAAAATGAGGATGAGGTCGGTATCTGCACCAAGACAGGTAATACAATTGTGCGTGTTGATCCGAAATATTACCGGCCAACTGAAGTCGAATATTTGCTGGGTAATCCGGCCAAAGCAAAGGAAAAGATGGGATGGGAGTCGAAGGTGAAATTCGAGGAGCTGGTTAAAATAATGGTTGAGGCTGACTGGGAACGTATACAGGGAAAAAAATAAAAAAGGGTTTATATCACACTACCTTCTTTATCATTTTAAGGAGAGCACATGCGAAAAGTTGCTTTGATAACAGGGGTAAACGGCCAGGACGGCTCCTACCTTACCGAGTTGCTGCTTGAAAAAGGCTACGACGTCCACGGCATTGACCGTCGCGCCTCCCAATTCAACAGAAGCCGTATAGAAAAAACCCGCGAAGAAGCTCAAAAAAGAGGACAGGTGTTTGAATTGTATTATGGTGATATCAGCGATTTCAGTAACATCTGCCGGCTATTTTCCAGTTGTAAACCTACTGAAATATATAATTTCGCGTCCCAGAGCCATGTGGCCGTCTCCTTTGACGAACCGGAGCACACCACCGACATTAACGCAAATGGTGTCCTCCGACTCCTTGAGGCCATGCGCTACTTTGCCATGGAGGGCTGTCGGTTCTACCAGGCATCAACGTCAGAACTCTTTGGTGATACTCCAGAATCACCGCAGAATGAAAACACCCCGTTCCACCCCCGTTCGCCCTACGGTGTTGCCAAACTCTATGCCTATTGGATCGTCAGAAACTATCGCGAGCATTATGGTATCCACGCCTGTAATGGTATCCTGTACAACCATGAATCACCACGGCGGGGTGAAAACTTTGTCACCCGTAAAATCACCTACTCCCTGGCCAGAATTAAAGCCGGGCAGCAGGAAGTGCTTAAGCTGGGCAATATCGACGCACAAAGAGATTGGGGCTATGCAAAAGAATATATCGAAGCAATGTGGCTCATGCTCCAGCATGACACACCGGATGACTTTGTTATTGCTACCGGTACAACCCATACGGTAAGGGAATTTATAGAAAAAGCCGCGTCAGTTGCAGGTTTCGATATTGAATGGGAAGGCAAAGGAGTTGATGAAATCGGGCGGGATAAAAAGAGCGGAAATGTAATTGTCTCAATAGACCCTAAATTTTACCGGCATGAAGAAAAGACTGTTCTGTGCGGCGATTCGTCAAAGGCCCGGAAACTCCTCAACTGGAAGCCGCAGACAACCTTTGATCAGCTTGTTGAGAAGATGATGGAAGAGGATATGGGGGCCGTTACAGTAAAAAAGGCAGATATAAAGTGACTACAGAACCAGCCAGAATAACATAGATACTATGTTTGTTGAAAATCCGGAATTGATAGTCGTACTGACACTATTTATATGAATAGTTTCAATGCAAATGACACGCAATTACATGGGAGATAATTACTTTTCAAGCTGCCGCAGAAAATTCATAAAGGCCTGAATTTCTTTAATCAACAACTGATGCGTTCGCTTAACACGACTGAGTAGTTCTTCCAACCGTACCCAGTCGTAAGATGTCCCGAAATAGTACCGTTTGAAATGCCGAAAACGCATCAGCTCCCTCAGATCCTGAAATGCTGCATCAGAAATTAGCCGGGACGAATTGATTTTATTTCAAGAGTCATTTTCTCAAGCAGATCCACATGCCGGCGGTCAATGGAAATACTGTTCTCAAAGAACTGCGATACCCGGAAAAACACCGTTTCAATGCATGTGTAGTAATTTTCAATGAGTCCGGCCATGAGAATACCGGAACGCGGCGTGTTTCCCAGTAAAGGAATATCATTTTTCTCAGCGGCAGTAATTTCCATAAAAACTTCATCGAGCAGACGCTGATGCTTTTCAATATGTGCAATTAATGCAGAAAGCTCCTCTATGAGATAATCGGTTATCCGGTTGATAGAGTAAAGAGAGATCACGCTACCGAGCAGCCGAAACGCCGCATCAATGACAGCCTGAGGGTGCAGGGCGTAAAAACGCTCAATAATATCGCGATGAATTATCGTCCTGAAGTATTCCTGATGAAAAGGATACATTGATACATTTGTGTCATTATGTTAAATAACAAACGCCCCCCATTTCTCAATATTTCCGGCAGGTATACGGGCATGGTTTAAGCATATAATTACCTTGTATACGTATCAAACAAACAATCGTTGTTTAATATGGGTCATTTGTGTGTTGATTTTTCAAGTAAGATACTCACTATCCGCTCACTCGCTTTCCCATCCCACAACTCAGGAATCTGCCCCTCTTTCCATTCATTTTCCAGAGCCTTTTTCCCATAACTGACAATTTTCTCCGGATCGGTTCCTACAACCACATTTGATCCAATCTCTGCGGTAATAGGCCGCTCGGTATTATCACGAATAGTAATACATGGTATCTTAAGCGCTGTTGTCTCTTCCTGCATGCCGCCACTGTCGGTTATTACCAGAGAGGCGTCTTTCCATAAATAGAGAAAATCATCGTAGCCAAGTGGTTCAGTGAGATAAATGCCGCTGTTAATGGTTTGAGGGTTCAAGGTTAATTGTTTA
>CAZIYW010000019.1:0-56937 GCA_964543525.1 uncultured Fibrobacterota bacterium
AACCGGGGGAAGAATAGTATATTTTCAAACCGGTGGATTTACACTACTTTTAAAAAGGTGATGACATTCTAAAGTAAACAGAATTATTCACATAATATAAAAGCATGTTTCAAGGCAACCGAACCCCTCCCCTCGGGATGGGTCCACAATAGTCAAGCAACCTTCTCCTCAACCATTTCAATATCCTTTATTAACGACATATTCAGGTACCGCCTGGTACTCCATACCCTACCTGCAACACGGCGTAAACGAGCTGCTGAGAGCATCAAGGCTGAATTACAATCCGGAAAACATCCTCCTCCACGTGGTCCGACGGCGTATCTCGCAAAGAGGCATCTCCAGGCCATTATTCGTCCGTATACAACGCCAATGCTCACGGGGATAATCGCATATACGTTAATGTCTCTTCTATCGATTCAGATACCTTAACGGATGCCTTACCAAGCTTCATCTTTTCTAACTTTTTCTCTTTTTTCATTATTGTCTTATGAAATGAATTTGATGACGCTATTCAGGGAGCATAAAAATACATTAAATTCATAGTTACCACCGGGGCAAATAATAAGAGTAACCGTTTTCCAGAAAATATTGACAATTTTGTAAAATCAGGTATTATATAATGTAACGGCATTATATACCTCCTTTACGGGAGATAACTATGGGCTTTAATATTACGGAAAACAGTTACCGGGGGATACCCGTGCTGCTGCTTGAAGGCTCCCTGATGGACACTGATGCATTACGGTTTTCACGTGCATTGCGTAATCTGATAAAAAACGGACATCCTCAGGTCGGTGTTGATATCAGCCGGCTGGAATATATTGACAGTCACGGACTGGGTCTACTGGTCTATCACTCGAACACCCTTAAGAAGGAAAAGCGATCGCTCATCATTTTTAATTCGAATACCGACCCGGACTCCTATATCAACAAACTTATCAGCTCAACCAATCTGCATGTGGCACTTACTATCTTACCGAACTAATGTCTCCCGGAGGTTTCATTTACAGTAACCGTTTACGGGGTTAAGGGGGTAAACATTCACAGGTTTGCGTCTTTTATACAGGAAAATAATCATTATTTATCACCAATCGCAGTGTTTTCTCACCAAATATTCGGGTACAACACCCTCGGTAGCACCCTCAACAAGTGATTATTTGGATAAAAACGGTTATTTTTGCTAAATTAATATATACCGGCAAAAAAATATCCTCACCCCGGTTAGTCCTGCTCTCGCATCACCTTGGGGGGGTAAAGGGAGACAAGTAGGGATGAGGATATTTTATATTAAACCGCTATTTACGTGCTATTATCTCCTTTTTTTTACTTTTTAACCAGTACATTTATCGTCTTCGTATAGGAGCCGACTTCCATTCTGCACAAATATAACCCGGCGGCAAGTGTATGCATATCCTGCTTTACCGGGACACCTACAGAGTAACTGCCGGGTTCAACCATTCCTTTTATCAGAGTCCGGACACATTTACCCTGAACATTGAAAAGTTTTACGCTCACTGTTTTCTTTTGTGCATATTCCGGAATCTGGAAAAGGATACGTGAACCGTTATAAGCAAGGGTGTAATCCTTGGGGAGTTTAATCGTTCCCTTTATACCGGTCGATTCACCGGAAATCGTGAAATCATCAACCGCCATATCGCCGCACCAGCTCGAGCCGGTGACACCCCGCAACTTAAAACGGACACGCTCACCTTGGTATTGTGAAAGATCCTGTTTAACCTCAAACCATTCCTTACCGTGATCATCCTTCAGATGTACCACACCTTCCTTCATATCACCATCGACCTCAATATCAATATAGAGGTTACCCATTGTATTGGAATCGCTCTGCATATGGCACCAGAAGGTCAACTCTGGTTTGTTAAGTAGATTCAGATTGAATTTTGGTGAAATCATTTCCGTTTTCTTTTCCGGATTATTCGGGCTGGAAGCTTCAACATATACATAATTGCCGTTGCCGGATGTATGGTCTGCACTGGGCCCGGTGCTCTCATACTGATTTGACGGAGTGGGTCCGGTCCATACCAGCCAGTTGAAGTCATCACCCTCCAACTGCTCCCATTTCTCGGAAAGCGGTCTGAAACCGTCAGTTTCCATATCGTCAAAATCCTGAACATGCGGGAATTCAGCAATGATATATTCTTCAATAATACTGAAATTTTCCGCACTTTCACTGAGCACCGTATCAATCTTGAGACTGGTTATTTTAATTTTATAGTCATCTCCGACATCAAAATCCTTGGTAATCTCAACGTCAAACAGGCCGTTATTATCCACGGAAGCAGCCAGTTCCTTTGCAAGAGCGCCGCCTTTAAACAGTTCAATCTTTACCTTGCCCTCGACATTACTGCTCCATTTGACTTGATAGGTATTGCCCTGCTCCCACTCTTCACCGCCGTTGGGAGCTGCCACGGCGAGGTAGGGACCGCTGGCGTACTTGAAGCAATTCAGGGTACCTGCTCCCTGGAGGTTCATACCGTAATGCCAGTACACATTATCAATACCTTCTTCAGCGAACCAGATCTTAAATGCTTCCCCAAAAGATTTTCCTTCACCCAGCGGTCTGTTGTACGCTCTGAAGCTGCCGGGAATCATACTACCCGTTTTTGCACTACCGACACAGATAAGCCCTTGATCTGCAAGAGCATACCCGCCGACCATATTCGCCCGTTCATAATCACCGTTGGAACAGGCATACGAATTATAAAAGCGACAATTGAGATCTTTACTTACCTGATCATTGATATCGAAACCGATTGCATGCATAGTCGGCGCCGAATGTGAATAGACAAATCCGTACTCCCTGCCTTCAACCAGTGCATTACCCCATTGGCTGCCGCAGCTGCCTGTATAACAGTCCGTATTAGCCTCCTCATAGGGCAGGTCTCCCTGATTTTCCGCCTCAAGGCCACCCCATTCACTCTTCTGGCCGGCAATAACATATTTCTCCGGTATATCATCCTGCCCATGCATTCTCCTCTTTACGCGGGCAAAGTATTCATTCACCATGGTCACTTCATCATCAAAATAACTCTCCAGCACGCTTGCGGTAACACGCGACAGCCATATTTCAGGCGCTTTACTACCGCTGTGGTTTGAATAACTGCCGTTGGAGCCGGAAAAGCTGCCGTTTAAATCCATGTAAAACAAATCACAGACATACGTGTCTCTTCCTCTGAAATAGATTTCACTACTGGTGTATCGCGGATTCGGAAGGTCACCGACAAAAACCACCCCTTCAAGATTATCATTATCATAATGGGCTTTTATCGAGTCTTTCACCTGCTCACAAGTATTATTTTCGGTAAAACTCGTTGCATTCAACCAGACATTCTTTTTCTCAATCTTCTCAACATCAGCGACATAACCGTCGACAGCGGCCTTTACTGATGGATAAAGATCTTTATTGACTATTACCCCTATGGTACCTTGTGCAACAATAGGTACTACAAATAATGACATGAGCAGAACTGCAGACGGAAGTAATAATTTCTTATCCATTATTTACCTCCTTTCGAGCCCAGGGCCTTCTCAATCCCGGCGGCGAGATTAGCATACCGCTCTCTTCTTGAGTAAATGAGAGGATCAACATTCTGCGATTTTGCATACTGAACCATTCCCTGCATCTTTACTTTATACTGGCTTACTACATCAATCAACGCAGGCTCATGCAACTCATTAATGGCCAACAAGAGGAATTCACCCATTGCCGTCCCGTTATCTTCTGCAAGCAACCGGGATAAAAAGACCGATGCCTCAGCGCCGCCTGTCTTGCCAAGAGCAGGAACTATTGCGTACTGTATCCGCCGGGCATATGAAGCGCTGTACTTTTTCTCGACTTCATCGTAGAGATTAATCAGCTTCGTATCAAGACCGGGTATACCAAAATTACCGATCTGATACACCGCAACACTAACTACGACAGGACTCTTATCGTTAAGTGCATTGACAAGAAGATCCCGTACCACCTTGGGCGTGTTTATACCCCGCCGGGTTACTACATCCTCAAGTGTGTTGAGTGCCTGCCGCCGCGTTACTGAGTTATCCGATTCCTCGTAGACACTGATACATGAAGCGACCGTAGCCATTTTTTGGTTCGCTCCAACAGCAGTTACTGTAATACAGATCAGTAATAATGCTGCCAACAAACTGAAGGGTATAATCCTTTTCTTACTATAAAAGGATATCATTTTGCCCCCCTTTCTTGCTGAAACTATCTCCAGCAATTATTGTGCGATGCTTCGGGCGGTACCTCTTTCAACAGACGTACCACTCAGTTAATTGATTTTTATTTTCAATACGACAGGTATTGTCTTTGTAAATCCTCCTCTATTTCTCATTGATGCAATATTACCGGCACCGTTTTTGTAAACCCCGCCATTTTCATCCTGCACAGATAAAATCCAGCGGCACATTCCTGCGCGACGCCCGCTTTATCCAGCCGAATATAATAGCGGCCGGGAGCTGCAGGACCGTTATGTAATATCCTGACAAGTTTTCCCTTCATATCGTATATGTGCATACTCATTACCCTGTTTTTCAATTTGTCGGGTATCTGGTAATATATCCGATCACCAAAACAGCGCATATCAACGCGTGATATCTGAGTAGTACCGGTACCCGATATTGAGGTGGCGGTTACCGTTAATTTACATACTATTACCAGAGGAGACTGGTTATCCGGATCGTCATGGGTGATCTTTAATGTGTCATAGTAATCACCGTTTTCAAGGCCTGCGGCATTGAATGTGACGGTAACCTCAATCCCGGACACGGCATCTACGGTCCCTTCCTCCGGCGTGTACTTCAGCCAATACTCACCAACACCGTCCATGGTCTGTCCGGGATTTATCTCGTTCACACTTGACTCTCCGCTGCCGCCTTCCCAATCGGAGGCGCCGTCAGTATCCTCATTCTGTTTTCTATACATCCGTTGTGAAGAGAGATCAATACCGTCGCCGTTCCATTCGGTACCTTCGGGCGGGTCATCCGTGTTGCCCGCACTTCTCACAAAGTCAACGCCTTTGCCGTTTGCATCAAGCACCGCTATGGATAGTTCAGTCTTATCCTGGTCGGGATCTATTGTCCAGCTGAGATTAGTACCCACATAGAAGGTTGAATCATTGGTACTGCCTTCCTCATCAGTCAATACGACGGTCGCGCCCGATTTGAATACAAAACCGTCTTCAAATTTGTAGGTGCCGGAAGTACCGTTGTTGTCATTCCACTTGACGCTCCACCCGGTCATATCCATATCAGTGCCTCTGTTCCATAACTCTATTCCGTCAAAAAATTCATCATGCGGGGCAAAAATCTCATTTACCAGGACCTTATTCGAACCTCCGGAGCAGGAAACAGCATAACGCAAAGCACCTTCTCCTTTATTTGTAATTTTCACCTTTTTATCCACCGAGTCCGACGGCTGAAGTGTTACGAAGAGTTCGGTCGTTTCAACCACTATTGACGGTTTCTTTTTAATGGTAAACACATCGCTTTCAGTGGTTATCGTATCCCCCTTTATCTGGATTTTATAATCGGTACCGGCATCGGTATCTTCGGGAATATCCCACGAATGCTCCCCGTCGTTTGCAACATTACCGGCAATGGTGGTAACCACGCTTGTCCCTTTTACCAGAGAAAGTGTTACCGAGTCATCGATATTGCTTGACCAGGTAATATCCATTGTCGTGCCGGCAATATATTCTTCGCCGCCTACAGGTGTCTTAATGCTGATATATGGTTTGCTTTTACACGTATAGATTCCCAGAGAAGGATCACCATAGAGCACATACGGTATATTATTGCTCCACCAGGCATCGGGTAATCCCCTCAGATAATTTATTGCCTCACCGGAAGTCATTTTTTTCACCATCATAGCATCACCAAAATTATAAACCCACCCCTGATCACTGCCTGAGCCCTCGAAATTTGTCTGTCCGGGAGAGTAATAGGTCAGATGAGTGCCGCCAATGGCACCGATACCACAGTTCTTCAATATTGAATATGTGAGGTTATTTGAAGTACCAACGCTCGCATTGGAGCAGCTGCCGCAGAGAACAAAAGCCGGGTAATCATTACCTACCGAAGATGTACTTGATGAATTCATCACATACTGTGCAGAAGTGGAAGAACCGTGTGTTCCCCATTCAACCAGACCGTACTGGCCGCCGGCCCACTGCCCGGAAAATATCGAAGTGGAAATACCAACCTTGTCGGGAGTGCCTGACGGCTGTCCATAGTCGGTACCATAAATCCGGTAGTCCTGCCAGGGTGTAGTCGGGACGACCAGATTGTTGTGCATTGCTTCAAAGAGCTTGTCACCTTTTGTACTTGAATCATACCCTCCCGCGCCAAACAGTGCATTCTCCCGCCAGGCAATAGCATCCGGATCGGCAGATTCATAGGCGATACATTTATCAAGAATCGCATCCACAGTATTGATATCGTTACTGTAGACCGGGATACGTCCCACATTTACTTCACACTGCATGTCATCTTTCGGTTGTCCTGTCAACTGTGCATATCCGAAATCAGCTTCAGTGGTATTGTTGCCCTGAAGCATCATCATGGGTACTTCGCTGTTCGAGGCGTCACTGCTGCCGATAATCAGCACATACTCGATTCCCATGGTCTGGTAATTATCGGCCAACCAGCTGCGCATGGCTGTAGCGGCGCTCGATCCGGTGCCACCACCCCAGGCTGATTCGGTAACCACCTCCACCTCGAAATCCCTCTGTTCCTTTGATTGGATAAAAGCATCAAGACTCTGAGAACTTGACTGGATACTTGAGGGTGTAATAATCACATACTTTCCTCGGGGAACAAAGGTATAATCAGCAGCATAGGCGTCGGCAAAATCATGAAAATTCACCACCAGGTGTTCCAGCCGTTTTTCAAGTCTGAGGGGTACTTTGATGCCGGCATTACGGCGCCGGCTGTATTTCGGATCTATATCAGCCTTAACCGCGAGCGTGCCGCCCCGCAGAATCACCAGAGCTCCGGTAACCGGATTATACCGGGCCAGACTGACACGAACCGTCACCATATTAAAGCAGGAAAGTTTTCCAACATCAAGAACTTCAATACGGGAATCGGGACAGAACCGGTTTGCAGTATATACCGCAACATCCTTTCCATTGACAATATTTCTGTTCCTTGGCCAGCATAGTCCTGTTCTTGTTGCCTGAGGTAATGCCGGTCTCACCGAAAAGGTCCCGACCTTCTCCTCCTTCAGGCCGATAATCTCAAGGGACACGGCGCTTAAATCCGCACCGGGCTGCAGCAGAACAGAACAATAATATACCGGCAACTCCGGCTGACCTGGCGCACCATACAGCCTGGCCCCGGAAAAAACAGCATGCTCCCTTCCCCGCGTGACATGAATCGCATCAACAGGTAACGGTACTGTTACGGCACCATACATGGCACCAATCACTGCAATAAGTACCAGTATGCCCTTTTGCATTTTTTGTACCATCTTTCCCTCTCCTTTGAAATTTGATACAATTTATTCTTTTAACAATACATTCACTGTCTTTGTAAAACCTCCCGTATGCATGCGGCATATATACAGACCTGCAGCAAGCTGCTTTCCCGCTTGCTTGTTGACAAGTGTTACAGAATGATATCCGGATGTAACCGGTCCGTTCACCAGCGTACGGACAACTTTTCCCTGCACATTGAACAACTGTATCGCTACAGGTCCGGTACCATGGTTTTCAGGTATCCGGTATACCAGCCGTGAACCGTACACAGCCAGACCATAGGTCATCGGCGCCTTCAGTGCCACGGTAACCGGCGTTGCGCCGTCCACCTTGAAATCATCCACAGCCATATCACCGCACCATGTCGAACCCGTGATACCGCGGAATATGAAAAAGACACGTTCACCTACATACTGGGTCAGATCCTGTTTTACCTCAAACCATTCCTTGCCGTGGTCATCTTTCAGGTGGACAACACCTTCATTTAACACCCCGTCAACCTCAATATCGATATACAGATTCCCCATTGTATTTGAATCGCTACGCATATGGCACCAGAATATCAATTCAGGATCGGTAACTCCCTTCAGATTGAACTTGGGTGAAATCATTTTCGTCATTTTCTCAGGGTTGTTCGGATTAGAGGCTTCCACATATACATAGTTTCCGTCACCTGAAGTATGGTCCTGTTTTGGACCTGTACTCTCGTACTGAGCGGAAGGAGTCGGGCCATGTTGTACTATCCAGTCAAAATCATCATCTTCAAGCTGGCTCCACTTCTCCGAAAGCGGGCGTGTAAATCCAGTATCCATTTCATCAAAGGTCTGAAAATACGGATACTCGGTAATCATAAACTCAGGTACTATGCTGAAGGATTCTTTACTTTCTACTTTAAGATCAGAACTATCAATATCAGTAATACGAACCTTGTAATCATCCGCCAATTCATACTGATCAGTGATTTTCCATTCATATGAGCCATTACTTGGCACCTTTTCTGCAAGGACTTCAAGTACGGAGCCGCCTTTAAGCAGTTCAATCTTAACATCACCCTGGATATTGTCGGCCCAGAGAATCTTTTGCACACTGTTCTGCTCGAACTCTTCACCGCCATTGGGCGTCATCAGGCTGATGAAAGGTTCTCTGTTACAGGTTGTAACCCCGATAGTGGGATCACCATACAGCACATAGGGTGCCCGGTTGTTCCATCCATAATTGGGCGCCATTTCCCGCAATGCAGTCAGTGCTTCACCAATCGTCATTGAGTCCGCTATCATGGTACGGCCGAAATGGTATGCCCAGGCATTATCCGAGCCGCTCGTCTTATAATCGCCGCCGTAATAGGTCAAATCTGTACCGCCTATCGCTCCCATGGCACAATTTTTAAGCAGGGACCAGGACAAGTTACTGGAACTTGACGGGGAGGCATTGGAGCAACTGCCGCAAAATACAAAGGCCGGATATTTATTCCCCACCTGGGTAGTATTACTTGAAGAAATAACATCCTGTGCCGATGACGGCGAACCATGGGTTGCCCAGTCAACGACCCCGAAAGGTCCTTCTGCCCACTTGGCAACAATCTTCGATATAGCTCCTGAACCGGAACCAACATTTTCATCAAAATCCCCGGTCGGACTTCCCCACCGGTCGCCGTACATACGGTAACTGGTCCATCCCGGTGTTGTTTCGACAAAATCATCATGTACTCCATTAAGCGGTACACACGCCATATTCGAGCCGGAATTATAACCGGGACCGCACAACAGCGCGTTCTTCCGCCATAAAATATCCTCAGGTCCTGCCGATTCATATGCGATTGTCTTTTCGATAATCGCATCTACTTCGCTGTAATTGTTACTGTATACAGGATATCTTCCATAATGCAATTCACAGGTTTTATCACTTTTAAAATCACTGCCGTCCAACTGTGCAAAGGGCCAGTCCGAATCACATGAACCGCTTCCCGCATAATTGGGAAAATCCATCATGGGAACATGATCCTGATAATGGCCGATAATAAACAGGTACTCCCATCCCTTTGTCTGATAGTTCTCCTGCAGGTAAGAGCGCAGACTGCTGGCCGAACCACCCCATTCGGATTCCAATGCCACCTCTACCTCGATACCCCGCTGAGCTTTAGAGGCAAGAAGTGCATCAAACTTCTGCAGCCCCGATTTAACAGCGGATGTTGTGACAAGCACCAATTTTGATTCCTGAAGAAAGGTATAATCGTTTGCGTAGGCCTCTGCAAACTGCGTATAGTTCACCACATATTTTTTAACACGTTTTACTGCTGATGGAGGAACCTTAAGGGATTGGTTGCGGCGGTAACCGGCGTCCTTTTTGTAATCAACCACCAATTCTCCCGCATACACTTTAAAAAGTTCTTTACTTACCGGATTATACCGGGCAAGGTTAACGCGAACCGCCAGGACTTTAAAGGCGTTAAGTTTTCCGTTATTAACCTCAGCAACATGGTTTAATGGAAAAAGTGCATTCTGTGTATAGACGCCAATATCCCGACCGTCAATAATGGTCCGGGTGGACGGCCAGAGTTCACCATTAATCGACATAGGCGGCTTTGCCGGGTTAACCGTAAACTTACCCAGCGAGCCCTCTCTGAGCCCTTTGATCGAATAGGTCACCGAGCTGAGATCAGCGTCCGGCGGCAGTAGTATGCCGCAGGTATAGACCGGCAATTCGGGTAGCCCGGGTTCCCCGAAAAGCTCTGTGCCGCTGAATACCGCAATCCCCGCACTGCGGCTAACACGAACATTCTCAACGGGTAACGGTACCGTCACTGAAGCATACAGTGCTCCGGCGACAACTATCAGTGTGATTAAGCAGTACTTCACTTTTTGTAACATCCTTCCCCCCCCTCCTTGCTATATAGAGAGTCAATTAAATGTAAAAATTATTTTATTTATGTAAAAGAACACTAATCGGTATATTCTCCCCGAAAAGCCTGAAGGATCGAGGTACAGCCATTTCGTATACAGTCAATTCATACACCTGTCAGCCCGCATACGACTGCCCGGTGTTACCGGGCATATTACTTTGTACCATTTCCTCAACCGTAATCCCCGCTCCTTCCTGCCTTCGATTTTATTCAGAGAGCCCCGGTACTGCCTGCGAGCAGTACCGGTTTTCTCATAAGTATACCTTTTGTTTTTTGCTTTTGTACGTTCACTTCCCCGCACGAAGGGTGTTACATACGCCGGCAAAAACGCAGGTACCACTTCTCTAATTTGTCATTTTACCAAAACATTGAGCGTCTTTGTAAAGGTACCGACCTCCATTCTGCATATATAAATCCCTGCAGCAACAGGATTCTGTAGGGAGTTGAAATTAATCCTGTGCATACCGGATTCAACTCTTCCCTTCACCAGGGTTTTAACCACCTTGCCCTGAATATTGTACATCTTAAGAGAAACATCCTTGTTTCTCATGCGCTCCGGAATATGGTAATATATGCCGTTATTTGCATTCACAATACTAAGTTCCGAGCTGTATTGTACCTTATCCACTATTGAGGTAGGCCCTACGATCAATTTTACATATACCGGATAAGGTGATTCGTTATCAGGATCGTCATGCACTATTTTGAGCGTATCATAATAATCCCCGTTTTCAAGACCCTCCGAATTAAAGGTCAGCTTAATATCGATGTTACTTAATGCGTCGACCGTCCCATTATCAGGATCATACACCAGCCAGTATTCGCCGACGCCGTCCATTGTCTGACCGGGATTTATCTCATTCACACTAGACTCGCCGCTGCCGCCTTCCCAGTCTGAGGCATCATCAGTATCTTCATTCTGTTTTCTATACAGGCGTTGTGAAGAGAGATCAATGCCGTCACCGTTCCATTCTGTACCGTCGGGCGGATCATCCGTATTGCCCGCACTTCTCACAAAGTCAACCCCTTTACCGTTTGCATCCAGAACCGCAATGGAAAGCTCCGTCTTATCCTGTTCAGGATCGATTGTCCAACTGAGATTGGCCCCGACATAAAAGGTCGAATCATTGGTGCCGCCCTCTTCATCGGTCAATATAACGGTACTCCCCGATTTAAAGGTGAAGCCGGAAGAAAATGTATACTCTCCCGAGGTGCCGTTGTTATCGTTCCACTTGACACGCCACCCGGTCATATCCATATCGGTTCCTCTGTTCCACAATTCCATACCGTCAAAGAATTCATCATGCGGGGCAAAAATCTCATTTATCAGAATGATATTTGAACCGCCGGCACTGGAAACGGAGTAATTCAGTTCTCCTTCTCCTTCATTCGAAACCTTCAACGACTTATCTTCCGACGTGGACGGGGCCAGCTTGACAACTATTTCATTCGTACCGACAAGTATCGAGGGCTTTTTCTTTATTGTAAACGCTTCGCTTTCAGCGGTGTTTCCGTTGCCGGTAATCCGTATCCGGTAATCTGATCCGGCATCAATATTGTCAGGGATTTTCCAGGAATATTTTTTATTGTTAGGGAGATCTTCTCCAATGGTGCTTACCACATTCTGCCCCTTAAGCAGATAGATTGAAACAGGGTCGGTGAAAATACTGGCCCAGGTGATATCCACCGTACTGCTCATAACAAACTCTTCACCGCCGGAAGGTTTTATAAGCGTAAGCGGGCTGAAAACCTTGACCACGGACAGGTATGTTGTCCCTGAGATCGAAACCTGTGTCTGATCGCACTTGGTTTCAACAACCTGGCCGCTGGTATAGTCCATAAGAGACATGCTTTCAACCGTTCCGCTGTTTGACTCGGCAATAAGGAAGAATTTTCCCTGCGCCATGCCTTCTTCATAAAACTCCGTCACATCAAGCCCGATTTCCAATGTGGCGCTGCCGCCGCTTCCCTCCATGGGATAACTGCCGCCCGCTCTGTTAAACGCCTTTGAATATCCTTTGGTTTCGCTTGGACTGTTGGCATTGATATCTGAGGAAAAACCGGTCGTTAATGTCAAACTGCTTCTGCTGTTGTGCGTTACCGTTGCTTTTATCATCAGTTTTGTTTCAAAAGGTTCAGCTTCAATACCAACGATATTGCTGCCGCCAAAGCCGCTGTACATCACCCAGATTTTGCCGCTATTGTTCCAACTGCTTCCCCAGCTGTTCACCAGTTGCCAGGCGCCTTCCTCACGATCCCGGTAATCGATAATACCGTCGCGGGTAACATCAACATCATTGGTGATTCTTCCGTCACCATTTAAATCATAGCTGACTTCCTCGCTGTACCCGACAAGAGTCATGGCATGTGCAGAGCCGCTGGAAAGGCTGGTTGCCAGTTTCTGTCCGGAATAGGGGCCTGATGATATTGTTGTGGTACTGAAAGAGACACTTGCCCCGAAAGTAACCATACCGCCGTTCTCACCGGTACCAGTCCCTTTATCATAAAACCAGTTTTTCAGCTCATCGATATCATCTTTACTGAATGACACTGTTCTCACGATATGGCAATCATTGGCGTTATAGTAGCCTTCATACCCGTTCATCCAGGCCGTACCGCTGCCGCCGTTATCCTGGCCGTTGAAATCGGCCTTATGCCCGCACCCCATTTCCTTCGCGATATTGTATCCGGCACTCGGCCACGAGCCAGAGCCGCTGCCACCGTTTACAAAGTTCCAGGTAAACCCGTAAGCACAAATATTATCGTCGGTGGTGGGCAGGGTTCCCAGAACAAGGTTACGCTCATAGGAGAAATGGTACCCCATGCCGCTCGCCTGTCCGCAACTCCCGCCTATCTGATTGAATATAGGCCGCATCTGCGGTTTGGTAGAATTATCCACCGTGGGTGGAAGCTGTCGTCCCCTGAGATGTTCAGGTATTTCAAACCTGGGTATACGGTTAAACTCAGCAATCTCCTCTTCGGTCAAAGGCGAAAGACCACCCGCTATCCACGGCTCGCCATCCGGATCCGGATTCATGTTTATCAGCCCCGTGGGATTGCCATGCTCATCCAGAATGGGACGCTGACCATGCGCAGGTTGTACAACGAGTGTGAAGATGATGAAAAACCACATCACCTGAATCGGCAGTAATTTAGACATACACCTCTCCCCTTTCATATAACTTTAAATAAAACAAATAAAACAAAATTAAAAACTCATAAACCAACTTAATATTATTGTATTCACGCTTTCTGTTATGCTTGACAACTCATTCTGTGTCCAATGTACCTGGGACACAGAATGAATGTGCTGATAACTATTCATCGAGTATACCGATACTTTTCCTGATCTGTTCAATGGTTCCATTTTTATACGTCACCCATAATACCGCCAGGAACTGTTCATCCGACGCTTGTCTCAGCGTTTTTTCATTGACAAGGTTCCACACTGCCTCGCCACTATTATTCAATGTCGCAGAAAAAAGCCTGCCTCCAAGTGCGTCATATACGCAAAGCTCCGCAGTAGTTACATTTTCCATCGGAAATGTAAACTGCATGCTCCCGCCGCTCCGCGGCGCCGGATTTGGTAAAATCTTAAACCGCTCCTTATTGACGTTAACAACATGAATAATTTCAACAATCTGCGCCACTTTGATTGTATATACCTGTTCAACCGGCGTCGGCATAAAACCGTCCGTAACCGTCAATACCACTTCCGCATCACCGACATCACTCTTCTGCGGAGTTCCCTTCAGCTCTGCGGTACCGTCGCCGTTATCGGTAAGCGTCAGCCAGGCCGGCAGCGTTGTTGAACCGAATATCAGTGTATCGCCGTCCCCATCTGATGCTTCCACCGTATACGCGTACTCTTCTCCCTCTTTTGCCGCGGTGACCGGCGTCGAAGTAAATACCGGTACCTGATTGGTATCACCCTCAATAGTGAAATCATCAACGCAGATATCACTGCACCAGCTCGCACCGGTGACACCACGGAATTTAAACTGAACAACCTTCCCCTCATAGTCAATCATGTCCAGCGTATTCTCAAACCAGGGGTCACCGTGGTTATCCGTGAGATGGATAACCTCCTGCTCCCAGGCGCCGTCGGACCAGATATCGAGATAGAGATCACCCATAGTATTGGAGTCACTTTTCATATGCGCCCAGAACGTAAGCACCGGCTTTCTGACACACTTAAAATCGAACATCGGGGTGATAACATTCATCTTCTTACTGGGATTATTATTTCCCGAGGCTTCACAGTAGATATAGATGCCGTTACCGGAGGTATGATCCCCTTTGGGACCGGTACTCTGATATTTTTGAGATGGAGTCGGGCCGCTTAACACGGTCCAGTCCAAATCATCATCATCGAGCTGTTCCCAGTATTGACGCAGTGGAACCGTACCGGTATCAAAATCATCAAAATCCTGGACATAGGGGAATTCTTTAATCGTCGGATTCTGAATGGAAAGCGAGTCGTCACTTTCATCATTGAGCCAGTCTTTCTCAATACTTGTCACACAGATGGTATACTCATTGCCTGAGGGGACAATATCCGGAATTGTCCAGGTGTACGAGCCGTTACTCGGTGTAGCCGAAACAATGTTATCATAGATTTTGCCGGCCCGGTAGAGATCGATGCGCACTTCGCCGCTCAGATTATCATCCCACGTTATCTCCACATCACTGCCCTTTTCAAGAATTTCACCACCGTTCGGCGAGGTAACTGCCAGGTTTGACTTTTCCTCGACAGTGAAAGCCGCGTCACTTTCATCGGTAAGAGTATCCTGTACAACACAGGTTATCCGGATTTTATAATCGTCGGCCAGCTCAAAATCGGCAGGAATCTGCCATTCCCAGGAACCGCTGCTTGGCACTGAAGCGGCAAGCTCCTCTTTAACGGTCGTCCCTTTCAATAATTCTATTTTTACATTATCATCGATATTATCATCCCAGACAATAGTAAAGGTTCTGTCCACTTCCCACTTCTCACCACCGTTTGGTGACAGTACCTGGACAAAGGGCGGTACTTCCTTCCCTCTGAATGGGGTAGCGGCACAGCCGAACAGGTTTGATTCAACGACATCCCATTCTCTGCTGGAATTCATTCTGTGAGAATATTCGTTAAATTCACTGAAGTATGTCATTTCCTGTTCCCAGCAGGCTTTCCAGAAAGACCGGTGGAGTTTATGGCTGGAGCCGCCTGTGGGATTACCCGGTGCATACCAGCCGTAACGGGAATTCATAACAACCGAAAACATCCCGCCGATTTTATTCTCAGTGGTAAACCGTTCAGCAAAGCAGTCACGATCAAATGCACCGGGAATACACCCCTGTGATTTAACGAAAATGTAATTGGTATTGGTTAAATCATCCTCGTCACCGTTACGCATTTTCATAGCATATGAAGTGTTGCAATGGCCGAAATGATCAATATTACTGAACGCATTGGTATTAATCTTCTGAATGAGTTCCGATTTTGACCAGCTTCCGTCTTTATCAAACAGGCCGTCAAAGGTCCAGTCATCGGAAAAGTAGGTGCGCAGCTCCAGCATAGCATCCTTGGCATAGGTTCTGTCGTCGAGTTTTTCGCCAAGACTGAGACCTGTCTGGAGATAGCTTTCCGTTGAGGGATCCGTTTCATATTTAAGAATCTTAAAGATTTGATTTGATATCTCCGTCGCATCTTCACCGCTCAACCGCCCGATCATAACCTCAGCCTCAAAGTCATCATTCCATGTGCTCTGGTCAAGGCACTGATAGGGCAAATCCGAAGGAAGGTCGTCAGAGGAACCGCCATTGGAGCAGCGAACTGTTTCAAGAGGAATAATATTTATATCCCCTCCAAGAGTGACAAATTCAGTGTTCCAATTGTTATATGCGTCTTTTATGTAATTCCGCAGGTCTTCAGCCTCATCTCTTCCATTGTAGAATTTGGTGATATTCTCAATAGCCTCGACTTTGCAGGTAAACCCCTTCAGCTCTCTCTGTGCTATCAGGTCATCAATTCCGGGATCGGTTGTTGCATCGATAACTGACTGTCCGGTTATTAACAGATAGGAATAGGTCTGGCCCGGATCACAGAGTACATGTTCATATTCACCGCGAAGCTCCCCGTCGGTATAGGTACCAAGCATACCGGGATTATCCTCGGTAAGAAAGCGATTTGCGAATCTGCCCAGGCGGACACGAACTCCGGTACCGGGACCGGTATCAACTTTTGTCTTCACCCGCAGAGTAAAGGATTTAAAGTAGGATAATGTTCCGCTTTTCGGCAGATAGGTAATTGGGTAGATATCAATGGGTGCTATTGCTACCCCGAAGCAGTACTGTACGTTCCTGATATCGTGCGTCCTGCCTGGATAAGCTGCATCCGATTCGTAGATTGACGGATCGGGCTGTGACCAGGTAACTTTCGCGGAGGAGAGCTTATGAGGAATCTCTCCATGGGAAAGCAGGTACTTATCCGGCAAGATAACTATGTCACCGGGAATGACACTGACATCGGCGATCAGTCTGCCTCTGGGAAGAATCACCCGTGCAGTAACGCAGGGTATTTCAGGCTTCCCCGGTTCTGATACAAGCTCTGTATTCCCCAGTTCAATCCGCTGAGCAGTCCGGCCGTTCCGCGTTTGATACCCGACTGCGCTGAACCGGGGAGACGGAACCTCATATTGCAGCGTGATAACTTCATCACGTTGCTCTACAACCCGTACGAGCACCTGGTCACCGTCGTTGTGAATAAGCGAACGTACAGGTTTCCACTGTCCTGCAAAAACCTGACTTATAAACAACAGAACTGTCGTACCACAAACCAGGCATGATTTTAAAGGATTATAAGGTTTCATACATCTCCCCCCCAATTAAGGTGATGAGTAAAAAAATATTTATTAAAGAATATTTTTGATCCACTTCGGTCCCCTTCCTAGACAACCGCAGGCTCAATTGTTAATTCATCTTCATCGCTAAAAACAGTAATCTTGTTTTCAAAATCGATAGCAGTAATAAAATTCCTGATATAGTTGTTTGGATTAATTACTGCCAGCTTTCCACCTTCCCCGGTAATCATCTGCAGGCAGTCGATAAAGCGTGAGACTGCATGGGTATACAGGAATGATTCGGGGGTGAAACGAACTGCTATAAAACGAGAGTGTTTCTCGAGAAGCCAGCGGATAACGGAGTTCAGGTCGGATATATCAGTGTCGTGGCGGATATCCTGTCTGATATTCACCACCTGATACTTCCCTTTAGGGTACACATCCAATAACAACATCTCCATGCCCTTTGCTTTCAGTTTTGTTTGCTCTTTCCATCCGATTTATCAAAACTGATTGTTACCTTAAAATGTGAGGTCGGATTAGTAAAGTATGCCAGTCCGACTTCATTGATAGGCATCCAGGTATAGGCCGTATCAATCCCGTGAACAGCGTTGATTAAAAGATTCCCATATATTGCACCACTGCATGAATCCGGTTTAAACGGATTGCCGGGAAATACATATTCCCCATGGGGATTGGTGGTACCGGATAAAAGAATTGTTTCCGATACTGCCTTTGAATTCCATTTCACCCCATAAACCGTAATCTCGACATTTGCCAGCGGCAATCCTATATCAGTCCGGGTAACCACTCCCATTGATGCCGGAAATGCAGTGTGGATAATATTTTCTCCGTCGAACACGGCGTCAGCCACATGATTTATCACATGAATATTGTATTCATCCCATTTATCAACTCCGAAAGGATAATTCATAATTGATGTAATACCACGGTATGCCTGGCCGTTTATTGGATTGTTTTCCGCCTTTACCGTGATCCAGGAAATGGGTAAACATCCGCGTCCCGCCCCGAAGAGCCACGCCAGAACATCCCTTGACAAATCACCGAACAGACCTCCGGCATCTTCAATATCCCACACCTGATACATGGTATTGTTGGACTTTTTCCAGCTGCCCGAACTCTGGCAGGAAAAACCGTCATAAATCAATCGGTAATCAGCGCAATTGTAAGGTTGATCCATCTCTTCACTTACCGGGCGGGTTAACTGATATACCGAGTCAACATAATATTCAATTATCCCGTTAAATACCTCCGGATCGTTGAATTTTTTATTTGTCCTCGCCACATGGTCCTCAATCAGGGACCGGACTGAATCGATTGAAGAAAAGTACTGTACTGTTTTTTCAGTAACCCCGACAAGCAAAGAAAAACGCCACATCGGTTTCAGATTACCGTCATTAGTTCCGGCAATAACCGTATCCCGGGGAACAACCTCAGTAGTATCGGAAACCAGCATCGTTTCATTCGTTTGCACATTCTGGCTATAGATAATAGGCGGGAGACACACGGCAGGAAGATCGGAAATAACCACCGAATAGTGATTACCGCTGAGATATATACCATTGTGAATCTCAGCGATGATTGTTGTTCCCATGATATAAATGAATCCATTTGCCGTATCTACTGTATCAGCCAGCACTACCTTTACGGCGCCCGGTTCTGTAAGCACGCAATGGGACAGATTCAATGAATCTTCATAGTTGGCAACGGTTACTTCTTTCTGAAACCATTGCGTCCCTTTGGACAAATGTACGGCATGGAGGTTATACAACCCAATGGTCGAATCATTGAATGAAAAGGTGAATACGCCGTCAGCACCGGTGGTGTCGATTAACGAATCAGGCAACGCCCCATCCTTCACCGGATTAAAGTTTTCTGGTATAAGCTTTACCTGTGCATCAGCTATCTCACTACCATCGGTGTCTACAATAATCCCGGTGATGGTCTTTGTGTTTGGGAGATCAGTTCCCCCATCGCCGACCTCAATCGGTCCGGTACTGCACGACAACAGTATCATTACAAGCGCTGCACAAAGAGGAGCTATATACCTTTCCGGATATGTCCTCATTATCTCCCTCCCTCCCGGTTATTCTTCTGCGAAATCGTCATAACCGGAAAAACCTGGACATTCATTGAAACAATTCGATCAGCATCATCGGGAGCCACCTCAAGTTCAAGAAACTCTTTTCGCAGAGTGTCGATTTTATTACATAACTCCCGATACTTTTTCTCGTTTATCCCCCGTATCGCCAGAGAAATATGTCTTTTATCCTTTTCCATTGTCTCCATAGCATGGACAGAAGCTTCAATGAGCGTGCGTTTTACATCGTTTACTACTGCATGAGGCATTTTATCGTAAGATATAATTTCGTTGGTCTTCTTAGGACGATACCCGCCCGCGTCTGTATCATATTCAATCATATCCCATTTCAGAAGCTTTTTCAGGGACTGTTCCACCTCTCTGGAGTTTAATTTAAGATTTACCAGACCTGCGACTATCTCTTTCGCTGAAGTCACCAGACCTTTGTTAACAATATATTCCCGGATAACGGGATATTTCCATGAAGTAAAATATTCCAGAATTTTGTTATCAAGAATTGAAGTAAGGTTCTTTTCGCGCAGTGCAGCCAGTTTTCTGAATACCGTCTCTCTTTCCCGTGGATTTTTTATCGTCTCTTTCTGCACAAGGAGTGAAAAATATTCAGCAGACTCTCCTTTAAGTTCCAGTGCGTGGATAAAACCTTTAATGTGCCGCTCACCTATCTTTTTTCTGCGCGACAACACATCAGATAAAAATGCTTTTGCTCCAATTCCCGCTTTTTTAATAAATACCTGCTGCGTTAAACCGAATTTTCTTGCATAACTGTACCACTCCTGCAGATAGTCAACGCAGTCATCAAAAACAAATATTGGAGTACGGAGATTTCTTTCCGGCATTATTGTTTCCCTCTTCCCTTATTTAATATAGACACAAAAGGTTTATTTTTCAGATTTTTTTATGGTACTATCAATAAAGATGAGTATTTTATTCCTGTAACTAATTGATTTTAAAGATAAATTTAAATTTTGTGCATGTTTTTTGGGTAATTTTACCCATCTGAGGCTCCAATCAGAGTCATATTTTTTAACAGCTCTTAACAGAATTATTTTTAATGGAATATACATTTGACACAAACTGTTACATTATGCTAATGCTGCAATTTTTTTATTAGTAACGTTTTATGTACTGTTTTATGTATCAGAAATTGACTGCTTGACTTTGTATTCCCGACGAAGTACAATTGATTGAAATAAAATCCTACATTCAAAGGTCGGTAAAAGGGAAGGCAATATTGAAAAAAGTTATAATAGCGATTCTTTTCAGTGAAACCATACTGATTTTCTTACTATCAGGGTCCTTTGCCGGTACTCCGGAAAACAGCGGTGTTGTTACAGTAACTATGACACAAATCAAACCGGAACAGGGTGGTAACATGATTATAGCACTATACAGAAGTGAAGAGGGCTGGCCTGATTTGGAGAAAGCCTTTTTGAAAAGGGCAATCACAGTCAAGGCGGACTCTTTAACCGCCCGTTTCGAAGCTGTCCCGTATGACTCCGGCTATGCTGTTCAGGTTTTCCACGATAAAAACTCCAATGGCAAACTGGATTTCCGATTTTTTCCTTTTCCCATGCCGAAAGAGGGGGCCGGTGTGTCGAACAACAACACCAGAAACGGACCACCGCTTTATAAAAAGGCGGTCTTCGGACACTTTACCGGAAATACTGCAATCCGTATAATTATGCGATACTAACAGACCGGCAAAGGCCATTTCATCAAGAGCTCTTACGACAGCATTTCCTTTAAGGAAAACACTGTGTCGACCATACGTCAACCGGAACCCATTTTTATGTTAGACTAAATTGTTTTCTTACTGTATAATAGATTTCAGCGTTACTCATGTACCTTTTTCAAGATATTATCTGTCCGCCATGAACATTTTTGCTGTCTTCTATCTTCTCGGGTTTATTATCACGCTTCTTCTGGGAACCTTCTCACTCATGCGGGCACCCCGTTTGACGACAAACCGCCTTTTCTTCGGCCTTTGTATTGTGATCTCTTACGCCTGTTTTTCTCAATATGAATTTGTCACATCGCACTCCCTTGCTGAGGCCAATTTCTGGAGAACCTTCGGATTTTTATGGCCCTTTTCAATCACCTTTCTTACCCATTTTTCTATTGTCTTTTCGCAGCAGCGAACACGATTATGGCATATTGTCATTCTTTTCTTCGGTTATCTTCCTGCGCTGTTCTTCTCAGTCGAATTACTGGTTGATCAAAGCTCAATTTCCACTGCGGTGGACAAGGGCTGGTATTGGGGAATCGATATTCGTTCCAATTCGGCTCATCTCGTTTCACGTGGTATTTCCATCTGGGCATTTCTTATGACCACCACGGCGACACTGTTGTGTCTGAGACGCCTGAAACGGATATGGAAACACCCTGCCGAACGTAAACGCACCCTCTTCGTTTTTATAGGTGTTTTTACTACTGTTTTTGTAAGTATTTTAAATTATGCCGTCCTGGCCCCAAACGGTGTGATTGCACCTGATCTGGCAACCTATGGATTTACCGTAGGGTGTTTTTTTCTCGGCTATACCGCTTTTAAGCATCGCCTTTTCGACCTGAACGTGGCTGCCGCGGCTGATCAAATTATCGCAGCCATTACAGACCTTCTTCTTTTCCTTGAAGAAGACGGTACTATTTTGTTTGCAAACAGCGCGGCCGCTGATGCAATCGGCTTAACCGTAGAGAATCTTCGCGGGAGAAACTGCAAGCAGTTTTTTAATCCGGAAACCAGAAACATCTTTTCGGACAGGATATCCGAAACGCTGCGGGAAAACAAAAGCAGTCCTGCAATTCACGCCGGTTTTATCCGTAATAAGAGAGGTAGTGCGTCCTATTCATTTACCATAACCCCATTTAACGATCAGGGAACCAATGAACGCGGGGTAATCTGTATCGGCCGCGACTTGACTGAGCAGGAGCGGGTGAGCGAACTGGAATCTCAGTTGCAGCAGGCACAGAAACTTGAAGCTATAGGCCGGCTCGCCGGAGGCGTCGCCCACGATTACAACAATATGCTCGGTGCTATCTCAGGATATGCAGATATGATAAAAAAGCGGGTGGATCCTGAGAATACAAAGGTTATCGCTTACTCGGAGAAAATTCTTTCCGCCGCTACCCGTGCGTCTGACCTGACCGCCAAACTACTCACCTTTGCCCGTAAAGGGAAAATAGAAACCACTATAATCGATATACACCCGATTATTGATGAACTGGTCTCAATGCTCACTCATACAATCCAGAAAACGATAATTATCTCAAAACAACTTGACGCGGATCCGGCCACCGTTGAAGGTGATGCGTCACAACTGCAGAATGTCCTGCTTAACCTGGCACTCAACGCCCGTGATGCCATGCCCAACGGCGGCAGACTCAACGTTACCACGGCTCTGAAAAAATTCGATTCCCCAAAGGTTGACAGAGGGCTGTTCGGTACCATGATAGGTGAGTACGTTGTTGTATCTATCTCTGATACGGGTGTGGGGATGGACAAGGAAACCAAAGAGAAGATTTTTGAACCCTTCTTTACAACCAAAAACCCGGGAAAAGGAACGGGTCTGGGCCTGGCCAGTGTATTCGGTATAATTAAGGATCACCGCGGCACCATCGAGGTTGAAAGCTGGCCCGGTGCCGGCAGTACTTTCCAACTGTATCTCCCCCTTTGCAGACGTACCCCGGCTGCTGAAGAATCAATTCCGGAAACACAAATCCACAAGCCCGGGTCAGGCCATATTCTGGTGATCGATGACGAGGAACTGCTACGAGACGCCTGTCGGGAGATGCTGGAAACCATGAACTATAAAGTTACCACTGCCTCCGGCTGCGCTGAAGCCTGCGATATTTTAAAATTGAACCCGCAACAATTCAGTTGTATTATCCTTGATATGAATATGACCGACATCGGCGGGTATGAATGTTATCACAACATCCGTAAGATAAACCCCGGTGTGCCGGTGATTATTTCCTCCGGGTATGCATTAAACGACGAGATCCAGAAACTGCTCCGTGAAGGCGCAAACGGATTTATCCAGAAGCCTTTCAGTGCGAACAAGCTGGCAAAGGCTATAAAGAAAGTACTCCAGGGATAATTACCAATTTAGTTGTCAATAATTGCCGTAAACGGTAAGCCAAATGGTATCATCGAGTAATGGACTTTTTTCACCAGTTCATACGGTGCATTACACCGGTTTTCCAATACTTCAATGCCAATTAATTTGTCTATATTTCCTGTTGGGAAAAAATTATCTCAGTACTCCTGCATAACAAACTTATATGTTGTCGTTTCATTACCCTGTTTTATCCGAAGGATATACATTCCCGATTCACCTGAAAACGGAATAATAACATTTTTAGCCATGCCTATATTTTTCGCAGAAAATATTTCCCGTCCATTTGTTGCATATACACTGGCATCAACGGGACCGGGATTATTTAGTCTAATCGATATGTGGCCCTGAACAATAGTAACTGAGGTGTTGCTGTTGTTACCTACTATCGGTACAATATCTTCCTCAGCTTCAGTAATGCCATTCATCAAATTATCAAAGGTCTCCTGATCAGTTTTAAATTTTTCGGCCTCTATACCCACACGGGTAATAGTCACTTTATTTACAAGATCCCCCTGGCGTATGTCCATAATAACTTCCAGACCGACACTATCAACGACATAACCGAAAACAGTGTAATCACCATCAAGTTCAGGTAAGGGGAGGTGGGTGATATACCATTGAGAACCGGCGGTTGCAGAGCCCGGTGACATCAGTGCCATACCCATAGCCCCTCTCCTGTCATGCTTCAATGTAGGGTCAATTTCCGTATGGAACTGATATCCGGGGCCTTGAGCCGGCCCGGGAGGATCGCCAGATTGAATTACCCGGTCAAATGCAACACGATGGAAAGGCAACCCGTCAAAATAAGGTTCGCCGAAATCAAAGGGTTCATTTTTAATAGTTCCTTCAGCCAGACCGACAAAATTGCACACATGTAAAGGCGTTTTTTTAAATTCAAATTTAACCAGCATATCGCCTTTCTCTGTCTCGATAGTGGCATACAGCCCGTCTTCCTGCAGAATTTCTTCTGCGGTTTTAGCACCATACAGGACAAAATTGCAAATAATACATATTATGCATATTTTAAAAGAAAAATGTTTCATAAGAATTTTCCCTTATGAAATGGGTTGTTATTTCGATAAAGTTAACGAATACACTTCAACAATTCCTATTTACCAGTCACTCGGGTTAAGAATTTACCTGTCGTGTGTTTATTTTACAAAAAGAAACTTCTGCGTTTTTGCTTCATTCTCCGTTTGCATGGTGATAAAATAGGCTCCTGAGCTCTTCCGATAGGTATTCCAGGGAATATAGTACTGCCCGGCTGCTCTGTATTCATTAGTCACAATTCTCTGCGTACTTCCTTTTAAATCAGTAACCGACAAAGAGATTCTTTCATTTTCAAACAGGTTATATTTAATCTGATTTTGTGTCACAGACATGGTGAAATCACATTTCTGCGGAATCTTCACACTCGAATGAACAAGTTTACCGGTCGGTGAATCATAGAACCACACACTGACACTTCCCTCATAGGTACCACCGACACCGGAATACCCCCAGTTTGATCCTGCAACATCAGCATAACCATTGCCATTCAGGTCACCGGCTGCAAGCTCATTGAGCCATTTCCCCTGAACCCCCACATATCTCACCGGATCCTGGGAAAGACCGCCTGATTCCTGAACATAAATCCATAATTCCGAGCGGTCTCTGCTCGCAGTAACGGCATCAACCAGACTATCGTCGGTAATATCAACAATCTCGATATCTTCAGTATAGCCGCCGCTGGTTGTTTCACCCACACTCTGCAGTTTACCGGAAGGAGTCTGCACCCAGGTTTCGATACCATTACCATAGGCGGTATTCCCGACAACATCATTTAACCCATCATTATTAATGTCTCCGATATCGGCGCTCTCTCCACCACCATTGTAAGAGTCATAAGAGCCGAGATTTCCACCCGATGTTCCCGGATAAACCCGTATACCACTGCCGTGAGTAACTACATCATTTATCCCATCACCTGTAACATCACCAACAGAGATTGAAATGGTATAACCGCTCGGGCCACTGTATGTTCCGAGTAATTCAACATCACCTCTCTCTTCATTCCAGCCGTACACAAACATACTGCTCCCGCTTCGCTCATTAGTCACAACAATCTCAGGAGTTCCATCGCCATCCAGATCGCCGACGCCTAAAGCTCTGGATGATTGTCCGCTGGGTAAATCGTACTCAGTCTCAGGATCCAGCATATTTGTCGACGGGTTCTGATAACAGATACCAAACTTATTGTCACAGGGTATCGTGTTATAATCTTCATAATGGGCAAGAATAACATCATTCAATCCGTCACCGTTAATATCGGCAATATGAATGACACCCATCGCGTGTTTGGTCTCATGCGTATAATAGGGCTCCATCTCATTCCATGAACCTTCCTTCATCCTGAAAATGGAAAAGTCCTGGGAGTGACGGTTTCCTACAACCAGTTCGTTCTTCCCGTCATTGTCAATATCGCCTATTTCCAGTCCGTCAGAGTTCTGGCCGCAATCATAAACAACATCTTCCAGGAAATTGGTCTCTTGAGCGAGCAACACTGTGCACAGGATCAATGCACACACGCCAATCCTTTTATGCATGCTCATAAATAGCTCCTTTCGTTTAATTTCCACAATAAGTTACTAAAATACAACATCATAACATTGAGATTTATATCAGTTTTCACTCGATAATTTTTATAAAGTATAAATCCCATATACTTTTTTTACAATCCCCCTCCCTTACAATTAACATACAATAAAAAATTATAAAAACAATATTTTTAAATACCATTTTCTCTACAGAACCGTTTAAACATTCTATGTGTAATTAAAATTTAAATTCTGTTTTAAAATTCCACGACCATTCACCCGGTTTAACCATAGCTTCCTCAAAATCGTGATTCAAACTTTTCGGTCCCCATTCCCATCGGAGGTGGTCTCGACTTAATTGTAAAAGCAGTCCAAAATGATCGACAAAATTCTTTTTTAAGAAAATAGTCCATCGCCAACTGTCATTTTTGTATGCGTCCGTGTTATACTCATCATCAGGATAAGGTTTATCTACAGGTAAGGGAAAGCCGTATTGCTGAACTTTTGAATAATCATTAGGATAAGGGCAATCGAAAAATTCAAATTCAAAGGCACATATATCAAGGATTTTCCAGCAAGGAAGAGTAAATCCAAACATAACGGGCATCTTCTCTTTAATATCGTCATACCCGTAAGGATTTGTTGGAGTTATTGGATTAACATGGCTATTATCCGGATAATTTTTAAGTCCTATGATATCAAGCTCACCGTAAAGCTTACCACCATGCTGCCCGAAAAAGTCGCCGGCGGAACCTTTCAGATTCCTTAAAAACGCGAACGGATCAATAGTACCTCGCAGCATGAGTTTGGTACCCTTAAATGTATAATAAGCGGAATCTCCATTCCATACAGTATCACCGCTTACCGGATCAATATCATACCCGTCAAGGTTATCAAAGTACAATGTTGAATTGTCTTCGGGTGTCGTTATACTTTTATCAACTGAAAAAAGATGGGCAAAGCTCAAACCTGCCCCGATATTAATTACTCCTCTTGTATTTTTTTCAGGCTTAAAAATATTAAAGTCAAGAATAGGCGCCACAGTTATGTCATGAAACGGACGTATTTGAGTTTCGCTTATAGCAAGCAGATCCAGTCCGATGTCAAAAATATCGTGAAAATACTTAAATGAGTATTTCAGACCAGCAACCCTGGCAAGAGGGAAATCAAAATCATTAAAGAGAAATACCGGATAGGTACCGCTTCTGAAAAGGTATTCACCCAGATTCCGTGCTTCAGGATTATATTTATACGGGAAATAGCCAATCCCTAAATTCATGGCCAAATTTTCATTATCAAAAAAACTAAAAATTCCCTGCGCCTCGTGTGGATAAATTGAATAATACTTACTCAACCCACTGGTAAAATCTGTTTGTTCACTCTCAGGAAATGTAATGAAATAGACTCGCAGCTCAAATCCACAACGAATATCAAGCCAGTCAAACGGCTCATAGTTTACCCCAAAACGTCCATACATATTTTTAATCCATAAATGATTGTAGCGGGAAGCATTCGATCCATCCCCAAACCTCGCTTTTACAAACTGTCCCATTTCATAATCGATATAACCATAGTGAGACAACTTAGGATAATCTTTATCATTGGTTACATCTGCGGTGACAGTACCGGTAACTATCAGCCCCATAATAACAACTGCTAAAATTACACGCATTAATCCTCCTTGTAAGAATTTAGAGAAAATCCTTGCGATATATACAGCTCCATATCTGCTAAAATCCAGCCCGTTTTACAAAAACAATTTTTTAGCTAATCAAATAAAACAGTCCACTTAGAGATGATATTTTTATAAAACAACAATACTGTAAAACCCCTATTTCGAGCAGGATCATCATGCGGCATGATGTGTGCGATCTAAATACCCTTTGCCCCCCTGTGACGGAATAGAATATATAAAATAGTCTTCACAAAATTCAAAAAAAAATTACTCCGGGAAAAAACATCAGCATTTCCCGGGCGCTCTCTTCATTTTGCACCGTCATTTTCATATTAAAATTTTTTATTGAAACCGGTTTTACGATATATCTATATTCTATTGCGATTGGACTTTACAAACACTCTTAACCGGAAGGGGCCGGGATATGCAGAATTCTTTTACCATTGGGGCAACATTTTTTGTGTACCTTGCGGGGATGCTTGCTATCGGAATTATTGCTTACTACCGCACGAGCAACCTGTCGGACTATTTGCTGGGGGGAAGAAAGCTGAACAGTTTCACCACGGCGCTCAGTGCCGGGGCGTCCGATATGAGCGGCTGGCTGCTCCTCGGATTACCGGGGTATGCCTATGCGGCCGGGTATGAAGCCGGATGGATTGCACTGGGGCTGCTTATCGGTACCTATCTGAACTGGCGTTTCATTGCCGAACGGTTGCGCACCTTCACTGCCGCACTGGGTGACTCCATTACCCTTTCCGAATATTTTGAGAATCGTTTCAAGGATGACACCCGCATTATCAGAATCGTCACCGCTGTCTTTATTCTGGTTTTTTTCCTCTTTTATACCAGCTCCGGACTGGTGGCCGGCGGTAAACTGTTTGAGAGTGTCTTTGGGTTGCCCTATATATGGGCGGTGCTGGCCGGAGCGCTGGCGGTTATTATCTATACTTTCCTCGGTGGATTCACGGCAGTGTGCTGGACCGACTGCGTGCAGGGTCTGCTTATGTTCCTTGCGCTGGTAATGGTTCCGATAATTGCCATTGCTTCCCAGGGTGGATGGGGTAATGCTACCGAAGCGATGAAATCAGTTAACCCGGCGCTGCTCAGCGCTTTTACTTCAATCAAAGGCGAAGCCGTTACCCTGTTGTCGGTTATCTCCCTGATGGCCTGGGGCCTCGGCTATTTCGGTCAGCCCCATATTCTCGCCCGCTTCATGGCAATCCGCGAATCAAAGGAAGTACCGCAGGCGAGAATGATAGCCATGTGGTGGACATTTATTGGTATGTTCGGAGCGCTGCTGGTCGGTTTTGCCGGTATCGGTGCACTCAAAACCCCTCTTGAGGGTCCGGATACGGAAAAAGTCTTTATCATGCTGGTACAATCACTGCTGCATCCCATTCCGGCCGGTATCTGTCTCGCAGCCATCCTTGCTGCGATTATGAGTACCGCGGACTCGCAGCTCCTGGTATCTTCCTCCGCCTTGACTGAAGATATATATAAACCGTTTATCAGAAAAAACGCAAGCCAGAAAGAGCTGGTCTGGGCAGGTCGGATAACCGTTGCAGCCATTGCTGTTATCGCGTTTCTGCTTGCCATGGATCGAGATAACAAGGTACTTGATCTGGTGGCATACGCCTGGGCCGGATTCGGGGCAACTTTCGGCCCTTCCATAATACTTTCCCTCTTCTGGAAACGGATGACCAGAAACGGTGCTTTTGCCGGTATACTTGTTGGTGGATTAACGGTTGTTATATGGAAACAGTTGAAAGGCGGCTTCTTTGACCTGTATGAAATTGTTCCGGGATTTGTACTTTCAATCGTTGCGATTGTAATTGCGAGCCTGCTGAGCGAACCGCCGGAGGATACGGAAAAGGTATTTTCATAACAGTCGTAATCGTAATCCTAAGCGGGCTTAGCCCGAAATATCATCCTCTTCCTTCGTCCTCTTTCCCGTCCTCGGAATAATCGAGGACGACGAAGAAGAGGAGGGAAGAGGAAGAGTTTAAGAACGAACACCCTGAAATACTGTCATGAGCGTACTATACACCATCGGCCACTCTACCCACACGGTCCAGCGGCTTATCGAGCTGTTGTCGATGCATACGATATCTGCCGTGGCTGATGTCCGTTCTTCACCGTACAGCCGCTTTAATCCACAGTTCAACCGCGAAACGCTTCAGCATGCGCTGCGTGAAGCAGAGATTGAATATGTCTTTTTAGGAAAAGAGCTGGGCGCGCGCTCAATCGACAGCAGTTGTTACATCGACGGTCAGGTTCAGTATGACCTGGTCGCTGAAAGCACGATATTTCGCAGTGGACTCGACCGGCTGCGCAAGGGTATGGATACCTTCCGCATCGCACTGCTCTGTGCGGAAAAGGATCCCATCGCCTGTCACCGTATGATCCTGGTCTGCCGGAATATCCGATGCGACGGTATCACCATTCAGCACATACGTGAAGACGGCAGTCTTGAAGACAACCACGAGGCGGAGCGCCGCCTGATGCAGATACTTAATATACAGGAGAATGATCTGTTTGACTCTGAAGAGGATCTGATTCAGCGTGCCTATACTATTCAGGGCAAGAAGATTGCCTATACGGAGACATCTGATGAGTAAACAAACCCTTTACACAATAGGTTTCACGCAGAAGAATGCGGAGCAGTTTTTTTCCATCCTGCAGCAGGCGGGAATTCGCAAAATAATTGACGTGCGGCTCAATAATGTCTCACAGCTTGCCGGTTTCGCCAAACGCGACGACCTTCGTTACTTTCTCAGCGCTCTGTGCGGTATCGAGTATTGCCATCGTCCCGATTGGGCGCCCACGGCCGAACTGCTTAAAGGGTACCGTGAAAAAACCGTTGACTGGGATACCTACGAACGTGCATTTACTGCATTGATACGGGAGCGCTCTATCGAAAAAACTGTCGACCGTGCAGTACTTGACAAAAGTTGTCTTCTCTGCTCCGAGCCTGAGGCAACACACTGCCACCGGCGCCTGGTTGCCGAATACCTGAACGATACTCTGGGAGATATAGAACTGTGTCACCTCTGAGCCGGATAATCTGCCTCGCCAATTCCCGCAAGCACGGGGCTTACTGCGTCGCAGGGATAGATCCCGGAACCGGTACCTGGGTGCGTCCCGTATCTGCACTGGATGACGGCCGTGTTGAACGGACAACCATGCTTACCGACGGGAAGGTACCGTGTCTGGGTGATATTGTGGAAATTCCCCTTGCGCAAAGCGGTCCCGATTTCGACTTTGAATGCGAAAACCGCTCCATACTCCCCGGGAAATGGCGTATACAAAACACCCTTAACCCCGGTGAACTGCTGACATACTGCTCGAAGGAGCGCTATATTCTGCACAACAGTGAAAACCACGTTACGCTGGCATACCTGCAATCTCTTCCCTTTGAACAGCGCCGTACACTGCAGCTTGTTGAAGCCTTCGAATTCGAATCGTTCAGTACCGGGCTGAGCGCCCAGGGCGGGCATAAGTGGAACGGCTCATTTGTAGTACACTCGGGTGAGCGGCTCACCGCGCGTATCACCGATCCGGTGCTGTGTGAAAAACTGGAACAGGGCTACCTTCCCGCGGCCCACTGCATAGTTACGGTCAGTCTCAGTATGCCCTTCCGCCGCGAAGACGATGAAAACGATGAGCTGTCCTGCTGGAAACTGATAGCGGGAGTGTTGGAGTTTACCCCGGGTACCTTGCCTGAAAAGACATCAGCAGACACCGTGACGGTAAAGGCGGAAAAAAAGGAAACCGTGTCCGAAGCAATTGACGACACAACAATCGCAGCCGCACTCAGAAGTGTCTTTGGCTTTGACCGGTTCAAGCCCAACCAGCAGGAGATAATACGTGCGGTACTCGACGGGGGCGACTGTTTTGCGGTTATGCCCACGGGCGGCGGCAAGTCTCTGTGCTATCAGCTTCCAGCGCACCTGCTTTCCGGTACTTGCCTGGTTATCAGTCCCCTGATTTCCCTGATGAAAGACCAGGTTGATGCTGCAAGGGAGATTGGTCTCCGCGCCGCTTTTCTCACGGGCGCACAGACCGAACTGGAGCGCATCGCCGTATTCCGCAGTCTGACAACAGGTAATCTCGATCTGCTCCATGTTTCACCCGAGCGCTTCGCCATGGAGACCTTTCTCAACAATCTCAAGCGTGTCCCGCTGAGCCTGATTGCTGTTGATGAAGCACATTGCATTTCTGAATGGGGGCACGATTTCCGCAAGGATTACCTGTTTCTTTCAGAAATTACAGGTCATTTCCCCACGGCGCCTATTGCTGCGTTTACTGCCACGGCCACGCACCGGGTACAGCGGGATATCATACAGCAGCTTAACCTGCGCAACCCGACAGTTATCCGCGCGTCATTCAACCGGCCCAACCTTTTCTATGAGGTGTTACCCAAGGAAGACATTGAAAGGCAGATTATTGACTTTATAAAATCCCGTGACGGTCAGACTGGCATTGTCTACCGCACTACCCGGCTGAGTGTTGACGAAACCACGGATCAGCTTATTGATGCAGGTATCAATGCACTGCCGTATCACGCCGGTCTGGATGATGACGTGCGCCAGACCAACCAGGAGGCCTTTAACCGCGATGAAGTACAGGTGATTGTCGCAACCATCGCGTTCGGAATGGGAATTGACAAACCAAACATTCGCTTTGTGGTGCACGGTGATCTGCCTAAAAACATGGAGGCATACTACCAGGAAACGGGCCGCGCCGGCAGGGACGGCGAGCCTGCGCACTGTGTGTTTTTTTTCAGCCGCGGTGATATACCGAAAATCCGCCATTTTATTGACAAAATAGAAGACCAGACCGAGCGCCTTCGCAAACAGGCCGCACTTAACGAGATGGTTCTTTACGGAAGCAGTACAGCTTCGTGCAGACGCCGCAGAATACTGGCGTACTTTGGAGAAGAGCTTCCCACGCACAACTGCGGTGCCTGTGATCTCTGCACCGGTATTATGGAAGAGGTCGATGTTACCAGAGTGGCACAGATGATCCTCTCGGCAATTATTCGCACGTATCAACGCTTCGGTGCCGGTCATATTATCGATATTGTATGCGGGGCCAATACAAAAAAAATCCGCCAGTTTGGACACAACCGCCTCACCACCTATGGTGTGGGCAGGGATTATACCAAAAAACATCTGCGCGGGATTGTTGATGAGCTGCTTGCCGAAGATATTGTCCGCCAGACTGACGGGCAGTACCCGCTGCTGAAACTCACCGAGAAAGCTCAATCTGTGCTGCGGGGTGAAAAACAGGTACAGATACAGCGTCCACAGGAGGTGTTCAAGCCGCAACCTGTGCAAACAACCGTCACTGAAGCTGAGCATGATCCTGCGCTCTTTGAGCGTCTGCGCCTTTTAAGACTGCGCCTGGCGAATGAACACAATGTGCCGCCCTTTGTCATTTTCTCCGACCGCACCCTTCATGAAATGGCTGCACGGAAACCGATCACCGGGGAGTCACTACTCAGGATTCACGGGGTCGGTGAAACCAAGTGTGCTTCATACGGTCCCCTGTTTATACAGGAGACAGCAGCATACCTCGGCAAGCAACCGGGAAAAAACAGTACCGGACAGAAATCCGTTTCATGGAAAAGACCCGCCACGGGTAAGGCCACGATTAGCCCCACCCTGAAAGCCACACTGGCACTTGTAAACCGGGGGCTTGCTATCGAAGAAATAGCCGATTTGCGCGGTTTAAGTGACCGTACTATTGTGGATCATCTTGAGCGCCTCATTCTTGACGGACAGAATATTGATATCAACGCCTATGTACCAGCCGCAGTACGCGATCATATTGCGAAAATCTACCCGCGTATGAAAACAGGATTCCTGCGCGAAATAGTCGATGCTGCGGAGATACCGGTGACCTTTGATCAGGCGAAGCTGGTGCGGGCGTGGATTCGTGCGGGAGAAACGTATAAGGCCGAAATACAACGATAGGAAATCAGACACTACTATTTATTGTCTGTCCGGAAACTATGCAAAACTGTCAGATTTCTCCCTGCGGTCGAAATGACAAATCAAGAACTTTTATGGCGGGTACTATTTAATTAATTTAACCCCGTTCGGGTATATTTTTTGTCATAATGTTTCAGATTACACCCATTAGGGTATAGATTGAAAACACATTTGATACATTTAAAAAACATTTGAACGATTGCTTTGAATGTATTGCAAAATCATTTCTCACAGAGGATTTTCAGGATACCTACAAACAATTAATCAGGGAGAGAGTGAAAAGGATATTTTAGCTTATTTGTTTTATAGCATTTAGCGTAAAAAATACTGAGTAAGCGTGTTTTAATGATTGATTTTGATTTTATTGATTTTGTCCCTCCTCCTCTGCCATTCTTTTTTTTTTCAAGTACGATGGACTAGTACGAGTAGAAGGACGATTCGATGTGGCAGGTTTTTAAATTTTACCGAATAAATTCAACCCGCACAATCTTCAGTTTCCCATTCTCTGCAATTGCCCACGCCACATCACCATCGGGCAGGGTGACGAAATCATCACCGATGTTAAAAGTATCATCGAGCCTGTCCGGTCCTGTAATTATTTTTCCGGAGAAGTCGAGCGCTGCGGCATAGGCAGTGTCAGCTTTAGTGCTGTTATCATACATATTCCAGGCAACAAACACCAGAGAATCACCATAATTCGCTGTGCTCACCCGGTTCAGTTTTTTCCCCGTGCCCTTTTTATTTTCGGTCAGCCACACGGTCCTCAGCACAGTACCGTCTGCATCAACGCACATGAATCCGGCATCGGTTGTATCTCTTCCCTGGGGAGAGCAGAACGCCACAACATACCCCTCATCCAGTATAACGAGCCCACCCAGATCACCGTTGGCCCACCCTCCCATATTGGCATCAAGCTGCATAATGGTCTTCTTGTTTATCTCTCCCACACGCTGAAATGTGATCCCCTTGGGATAGGCATCACCGAGCGAAACGGTTACGAAGGCCTGCCCGTCATGATCAATCCGCTCGTCAAGACTATGTGATGTTCCCCAGTTCCACCCGCCGGTAAGCTTATTGCCGTCGGTATCTAGAAAGACCAGCATATCACCCTGATGCACCTCAGATGAGTCGGGATTCTCGCTGTACTGCTGCTGGTGGGCGTAATAGGCAGCAAATTTACTATCGGCAAAATGGAGACGGCTCGAGCCGAATGCCATGGGATCGAACTTGGCCTGATACTCATTGTGCGGTTTGAATCCGATTAACTGTGTTTCAAATTGCCGGGAACCGTCTTCGTTGACACCAATTACAAAGAGCATGGAATCGCGTACCGCAGTGATCCCGAAACCAGTCGGGGTAACCGTAAAACCGCCGAGTACTGTGGCCATAAACACAATATCATTCCCAACGGGTTGCCGGACCTGGTCGATTTTCGTGATATGAACCGCATCGCTCTTGTCATTCCATGCGATTGCAAAGCAGCTGTCTTTCCAGGGTTTGAGAATTATCTGGGGATGCGGTGCATTGCCCCACCCGACACCATCCTTATCCTCCACCGGATCAGCGGATACGTCAATAGTATGGCTGGTGACGGTAAAACCGCTTGCGGCCATGACAATATCAACGGTGCCGATATAGTCATCAATGGGCTTCCTGACTGTTGCATAACCAATTTTCGATACAATAATGGTATCAATTGCTGCCAGTTCGCGGATTTGTGGGGTGACTGGTACAGTATTATTTGTTTTAATAAAGGAATTATCCAGGAATTTCCCCTCAAGATACAACTGTTTTATAACCATTGTCCGGGTATCGATGACAACATGTATCACATACATTTTTGAAGAGAGTGGTTGCTTGTCAATAAGCAGACGGTAGTTTCCTGCCGCCAACCGTTTGTCAAGTATTGCGGTAACACAACACCCTTTTAAATCATGGAGTGTAATGCGGACCTGCTGTTCAGGCTTCTTACAGGTAAAGGACAATACATTCCCATGCATATACGGCCAGGCATCCTTACCCTGTTTCCCGGAATTGTTTAGAATAACCACGTCCCCTCTCAGCTCATAATCGCCGGATGCACTCGTCTTTTTGGAAAGATCCTGACCGGCAAGGGACACCGTTGCATCGGCAACGGGCTGTCCACCGGTATCGGTTACCTTGCCGGTAATGAAAATGTCCTGTGCATGGCTAAGAAAGACAGGTAGTGAAATTAAAAGCAATATTTGTTTAAGTTTCATAATTCGTTCTCTCCCTCTTTATAAATTATTCTACCATAAAGGCAGAATATTATAAAGGTACCGTAGTTTAGCACTTTTTTATAAATAAAAAGAAGGTGAGACACTCCAAAGGTTATTTTACTATTGATAATTAACTTAACCGAAAGGAGTACTCACCATTAGTAGAATAATATCTCTCCATGATAGTTTCATGAAAATATTGGAAAATGTAAGGATTGTTTTCGCTGAACCTTCCTTTTCATTTTTTACCGAGTATATCAAAGGCATTCTCATCAGCCCCAAAAAAGCAGTGTCCTCTTTTTATCTTCCTGGTGAGGAAAAAGGGAACGGTGGAAGCTTATCAGTTTAAAATGTTTATTTAACTTATGCCACGCAAAGCACGGATAATAGTACCGGGAGCAATTCACCATATCATGGCCCGGGAGAATGAGTGTAAGAAGATTTTTCTGATTGATGATGATCGTAATTTTTTCTTAAATACTGTTGCCGGGTAATCGGCAACAGGGAGTTTGTGCAGAAGGCAATTTCGGCAGACACACAGAGACGTGCACGGTTGAAGGAATATGCCATAATGGGTGTTACTCTGGATAACGTTGTAACAGAAGTAATAAAACTGTACAATTTATCAAAAGAGAAGATAAAAATCAGAGGTAGAAACAATGTACAATCCGAGGCGCGTAAAGTATTTGCCTTTACGGCGAATCGTCATTATGAATTTCCGGTATGTGAAATAGCGCGGTATTTGGATATAAGCTCTCAATCGGTATCAAATTTGATACGGGAAGGTGAGAAAGTCATGACCGGTACTGAATCGTAGACTGTTAAACATCCACCGTCCCCTTTTTCACAAAGCTGTTTTTAGAAAAGGAAGGCTTTAAAATCACCCTCCTACCACCCGAACATCTTCATCAAATCCTCAGAATCCATCAACACCTTCTCAGTCACAGGCTTGTCATAGATGATACCGAAATGCCCTTTCAGGTTTTCAATGGGTTCATTCAGGAATCCGACACGATAAGTATAGATCCCTTCCTCATTTTCTCCCTCTTCAAGAATAAGAAAGTACCGTTTCCCGCGCTCTTTTGCGATAAGGCATAACGTGCGGATAACAAACATGGATTCATCACCGGAGGGGCCGCTGCTTCTGGTAATCTGGACAACGGAGACACTGTCCTCTCTTTTCACTTCTTCAACGCGCACATCGAAGTAGTCGATCTCGAAGTCGCGTGTATCGAGTTTTACCAGTTTGTAGTCAGCACACAGAGTAAAAATGATAAAGAGAAGTAGAAACAGGCCTTTCTGCCGGGCAATCAGTTTTATCATGGTTTTACTCTTTGCTTTTCTTTTTCCGGTATGCGCCATAGCTGTGGAGCGCCCATCCCAGGAGAAGACCGATCGCGAATATGATGAACAGGAGCAGTGCACGTGATATTCGGAACGACCAGACAATAAACTGTATCTCCACTGCCGCGACGTTCTGGACAATAAAGAGAACAACCAGGCCGGAAAGGAGAAGAATGAGGATGAGTTTAATATTCATCTGGTATACTACCCTCCTTTGGCATTCTTGTAGTTAGAATTAACCGTGCTCATGCTCAGTCCCGCGAAGCGGTAAGGCGCCCGTTTTCGTAATTGAAACCTTATCATAATCTAACCGCATCGGTGGATGTGTATTGCTTGTATAGTATTCAAAATACCAAATCGTACAGCCGTGATACAGTTTTTTGTCAAAAATCAGCAATGGGGGTTTCGCAATCATGTATTATTATGTGGTATTATTATAACTGGGGTGAAGTGCTTGAAAAATAACATGAAACCTGTTTTCAGAAAGAGAGTTGTCTGTTATGAGAATCGTTGTATTACTGACGCTGGCTGTGGTGAACATTGTTACCGGCTCCTCTGCGCAGACCAAGGGGTATGGTGACTGGCCTGATGATTATCCGGGGTATCCTGATATGAAGGAGCGACGGGTGCTGGTATTGACCAATACCTGCAGGATGGCGCCTGAGGAGTACCGGGATACCTATATCGGCGACTATCAAATTCTCCTTCCGGCAAACTATCCGCCGGTAGATCCGTTGTACTGGCACATTGACTTAAACCGGTCATCACGATTTCATTCGAAGGATATGGCTGATAACCACGGCCTCAGCCACACATCCAGCGACGGTACTGCCTGGGATGACCGTATCCGGTCTTTTTACACGAAAAGCGGTTATTTTGCGGAGAATATTGCTACCGGGGGCAAGGATGCTTTTTCCACCATGAGGCAGTGGATTATGGACGGGGACCCGCCTGCACCTGACGGTTCGGGTGACGGTCATCGGAAAAGTATTATGGGCGCCAAATACAACGAACTCGGTTCGGGGTATGCCTATGGGACACAGCAGTGGTACCATTTCTGGACACAGGATTTTTCCACGGGCACGCCTGACTTTTCCACCCCGATTACCGCGGGAGCTCATTTTATTATGGATACCGATTCAATTCTGTTTATGGTCACCTATACGGACCCGAACGGTCAGGCTCCGAAAAAGGCGAGCCTGGTTATTGACAGCATGACACTCGACCTTTCGCTCTTTATGGGAAGCGACGCCAAAGGCACCTACACACTTTCATTACCTACCGCAGATGATTGCCGTTACTACTGCTTTCAGTTTACCGACAGTGACGGTAATTTCCATCGCCACCCGGCGGGCGGTATGCTGGTAACTATCGGTGAAGGCTCGTGTGAAGAGCAGTATCAGGATCCGGTGAATGTGAGTATCGGTAAACAGCCGGCTCACAATAAGACTCCGCTGCGAGTTACTGTTACCCGGTTTATGTCTTCAGAAATACTATTGAAAGCACCCGATATGAGATGGGTGCCGGTGGCGTCAACTCTTGTTAATTGTAAAGGAGAACTGTTGGCTCGGTGCACATGGGATGGTGTTTTTATGAGGCTGTGTCCGGTACAGTCGTTGGCAAACGGTACCTATTTTCTGGTGCACCATTTTGTTGGGCAGGTTAAAGTGGTTGTTAAAGTGAGTTTGGTTGATTAGAAAGTGGTAACACTTTACAAATCGTCCTCTTCCCTATTCCCTCCTCCGCCTTCGGAAAAAACCTTTAAAGAAATCAGAGAAGGAAGCAGGAGGAGGTTGAAGACGATTCAAGTAACATAAAATTTGAAATAAACTGTTACTGACCCGAAACCTCAATACTCGCTCCCAGACTTCTGAAATCCTCAACAAAAGCGGGATAAGTCACTGCAGCAGCCTCTGCGGTTTCAATGATAGTCTCCCCGTCAGCAACCATGCCCGCAAGAGCGAGGGCCATGACCACCCGATGATCGTGGCGGCCGTTTACCCTGCAGCCGGTCAGTTTGCTGCGCCTGATAATCAGCGCATCTTCCTTCTCTTCGACAGCAGCGCCCATTTTCCCGAGCTCTTCAGCCATGACTGCAATGCGATCCGTCTCTTTGATACGGGCCTGTTTTACATTAACGAGTGATGTGGTGCTTTCGGCAACGCATCCTAGCACGGCCAGCGCCGGGAGCGCGTCAGGCATGGCGTTGAGATCGATTTCCGCGCCACGTACAGCGCCGCTGCCGTGTACCGCAGCATGCAACCCGCCTCTGTCAACGGCGACACCCATTGTTTCGAGTATGGCAAACAGTTCTTTATCACCCTGTGGATCGGAGAAATCGATATTACCGAGTGTTACCATTCCGCCCGTAAGTGCAGCGGCAACTGCGCCGAAAGTGGCGGAAGAGAAATCACCCGGAATACGCTGGTTTACAGGTGCATAGTTCTGTCCGCCCGGCACTATAAAGGTTGAAAAGTCGTCGGAAACGGAATAGCGTATACCTGTTTTGTCAAGCCACCATAGGGTGAGCTCAACATAGGGCCTCTCATGCAGGTCTTCCACATGAATAACCGAGTCGTTTTCAGCGAGCGGCGCTGCAAGCAGCAGACTTGACAGAAACTGCGAAGTCACCCCGCTTACTGTTGTTTCGCCGCCGGTGATCGGGCCTCGTACAGTAAAGGGGATATCCCTGTCCCTCTGGTGTATGGTGTAGCTGGCTCCAAGATCTGCAAGCGACTGCAGGAGCGGTCTCATGGGCCGGGTGCGAAGCGAATCATCACCGTCAACGGTACAGGGTGACCCGCCCAGAGCAGCGACAGAGGCTATCATACGCGCACCGGTTCCCGAGTTACCCAGAAAAAGAGTACCGGGGTCTTCAGTGAAATTTTTGCCGGTACCGGTTAACACAAGGGTTTCAGACGAAAGGGAATAGTGTGCCCCCAGTCCGGATACCGCTTCGAGTACGGATTTCCCGTCACCTTCAAGTAATGCGCCTTCAATGGTTGAAGTACCTTCGGAAAGTGTGGCTGTAACCAGCGCCCGTATCGTGTGGGACTTTGACGGCGGGACCGTTATAGTGCCGCTTAATTTTGATTTTTTCACTTTCCAGATCATAAATGTGTCTTTTCTTTTATTGAGCAGGATCCGCTCACGTAACGTATTATTCCAGCCGAGATCCCATGCATAAGATACTTTATGGCGATCCCGTCTCTCCAGCGATCCTGCAGACGCGAAGTGTAAAGGCTGAATGTTAAACCGTAAAGCCTGAACCATACTATCATCTCTCCATTCGATCATCTTCACGCCTGATTTATATTTTACCCGCGGTTACAGTTTTCAGATCTACGCGACCCAAGTTGATAAAAAGTAACCATTAAAATCAGTCAATACCTAAACAGCATATTTTATACCTTTAACTCAAAGGCAACTGCGATGGTCGACAAACTGCGCGAACGGTACCGAAAGCTCAATGAAGAGATTGCGGAAACCTGTAAAAAGGCCGGCCGCAGTCCTGACAGCGTCAGGGTGGTTACAGTCACCAAAACCCATCCGAAAGAGGTGCTACAGGCGGTACTTGATGCAGGATGGAAAGATATAGGAGAGAATCGTGTACAGGAGATCATGGAGAAGGTCCCGTATCTGAGAGGTGAAAAAACAATTCACATGGTGGGTCATTTACAGTCAAACAAGATCACGAAAGTGGTACCGCTTATTGACTGGATACAATCTGTAGACAGCGAACGGCTTGCGGAAAAATTGAACCGGCAGTGTAAGACTGTCGGTAAAAAAATGAATGTGCTGGTGCAGGTGAATACCTCCGCGGAGGAGGCAAAGTCGGGGTGCAGGCCTGAAGAGGCACCTGCACTGTGTGAGAGGGTTGCAGCCTGTGAATACCTGGAGTTTCGGGGATTGATGACAATCGGGCCATGGGGAGGTACAGAGAAGGAGACGCGCGCCTGCTTCAGAAAATTGCGTTCAATCGGCGAACAAACGAGGAAATATACGGAATTACCCTTCGAACTCTCCATGGGAATGACCGATGATTTTCGTATTGCTATTGAAGAAGGGGCGACAATAATCCGTCTCGGATCATATATTTTAGGCGGGAGGAATTACTAGATGATACTTATTTACTATGCACTTCGGGCCTATGAGATAATTCTGTTAATCCGTATTGTCATGTCATGGATTCGGCCGAATCAGTATAATCCCTTTGTACGGTTTATTTATAATATGACTGATCCGGTTCTTAATCAGATTCGTCGCAGACTGCCGATTCATGCAATGGGTCTGGATTTTTCACCCATTATTGTATTTATAATTTTAGAAATTTTACAGAAACTTATCTTCCGGTACACATATTATCCGTTTTAGAAAGTTGTATTTTTTTTTCCTGTAATATTATGAAAATGGATGCATTTTAGATATTTTTATATTTCATATACCTTATATACCTTGATGCGCCTGTATACGGGTGAATAAGAGAGGAATTAAAACATCGGTTATTTTTTATCAGTGCAGGGAGTTACATAATGCGTATCACTCCTTTGGATATCCGTAAACAGCCGTTCCGGAAAACAATGATGGGTTTTGACAAGGATGAGGTGAACAGTTTTCTGGAAATGGTGGCCAACGAATTTGAGCAGACAATCAGACAAAATGATGAGCTTGCGACGAAGGTGAAAACGCTTGAAGCACGGATTGAAGAATATGAGAAAATCGAGAGGACCCTGAATGAGACGTTGCTGACGGCTCAGCGGGCTACTGATGAGGCACGGCTCAATGCCCAGAAAGAGGCTGAGCTGATTCTTAAAGACGCACAGATTCGTGCCGATAAATACGAGGATCAGAGCAGGATGAGGGTAAATCAACTGGAATCGGAGCTGCACTCATTAAAGACACAGCGCGACAGCTTTCTCGCCCGGTTCAAATCGATGCTGCGGGATCAACTCGCTCTTCTGGAGGTTATCAGCGGCAGTCTGAAGGATAAGGAAAACGGTGGTTCAGGGGGTTATGGAAAAGACTCCGGTGATGAGGCACGAGTAGACAGTGTTATGGAAGATGAGACTATGGATGAGGTGCCGCCGGAGCCGGTAGTATAAGCGTACAGCAGAAATCGAACGATGTGGCACATATAGCGATCAAACTCAAGCCTGGTGCAAAAAAGAACACAGTAAGAGTCAGAGATGACGGTTCGCTGGTAATATCAGTAACCTCCCGACCGGTCGAAGGAAAAGCCAACAAGCATTTGATTAACGTGCTTTCGAAGGCACTGCGAATTCCCAAATCATCATGTTCGATTTCAAAGGGTGAGAAATCACGTAACAAAGTGGTTGCGGTTGAAGGAATGAATGAGGAGGATATTCTTAATAAATTGAAAAAGCTCAAAAGTTAATGTCAGAAGTCGAAAATCATAACACATTAATCTGATTTAACATGAAATCCAAAGGAACAGCACTATGCCTAAGACATTTGAATGGATTCAGGAAGCGAAGAATTTTATTGATGAAAAGTATGGGGAAAAACCTGAGTACGGTATCATCCTCGGTACCGGGCTTAACCGACTGGTGAATGATATTGAGATCAAAACGGAAATTCCCTATGAGACCATTCCACATTTCCCGGAATCGACTGTGGAAACCCATGCAGGAAAACTTATCTGCGGCAACCTTTGCGGCAAGAAATTGCTGGCTATGCAGGGGAGATTTCATTACTATGAGGGGTATTCGATGCAGCAGATTGTATTCCCGGTGCGGGTTATGAAATTTCTCGGTATTGGTACGCTGATAGTATCCAATGCAGCAGGCGGCATTAATCCGCTCTTTCCGCCGGGAACGATTATGGCGATTACCGACCATATAAATTTACTCGGCGACAATCCGCTTATCGGCCCCAACGATGATCGTATCGGCCCGCGTTACCCGGATATGTCTGAACCTTATTCGCAGGAGCTTATCGATCTGGTCACCACGGTTGCTCTCGAGAATAAGGTGCCTCTGGAAAAAGGGGTATATGCATCTATGCCGGGGCCCTGCCTGGAGACAAAGGCTGAATACCGCATGCTGAAAACAATCGGTGCCGATGCTATCGGTATGAGTACGGTGCCTGAGGTTATCGCTGCGAAGCATGCGGGAATCAGGGTGCTGGGTCTTTCAGTAATTACCGATGCCTGCCTTCCCGATTGTCTGGAGCCTGTTGATATTCAGAAAATTATAGTCAACGCGAACAAAGCGGAACCGAAACTGGTGAAATTAATAAAAGAGGTATTGAAAAGATTATGAGTCAACAGTACTTTAAACCGGTAAATACCCGGATCAGGTTTCCGGAGGTTGAGAAAGAGGTTCTTGATTTCTGGAAAAAAGAGAGAATTTTTTATAAGAGTCTGGAAGCTACCAGAGAGAATGAAGCCTTTGTATTCTACGACGGTCCGCCATTTGCAACAGGATTGCCCCACTATGGCCATCTTCTTGCCGGCACCCTGAAGGATATCATTCCCCGTTACTGGACCATGCGGGGCTATTATGTCGAACGCCGGTTCGGCTGGGACTGCCATGGTCTGCCTGTGGAAAACGAGATGGAAAAGGAATTCAATGTATCCGGCAAACGCGATATTGAGAAACTGGGTATTCATCTGTTCAACGAAGCATGCCGCTCCATTGTGCTCAGGTATACCAGCCAGTGGCAGGAGGTGGTGGAACGCATGGGACGCTGGGTGGATTTCAACAACCAGTATCGTACTATGGATGCCTCCTATATGGAAAGTATATGGTGGGCTTTTAAACAGGTATGGGAACGCGGTCTTATCTATGAAGGATTCCGGGTGCAGCCATACTGCCCGCGGTGCACCACGCCGCTGTCCAATTTTGAGCTTAACGAAGGGTACAGAGACACCAAGAGTCCGTCAATTACCGTCACTTTTCCCCTGGCGGACGACCCGAAGACCAAGATACTGGTATGGACAACCACGCCCTGGACCCTGCCGTCGAATATACTGCTGGTCGTTGGTAAAGATATCACCTATGTCAAGGTGAGGGACGGTGATGACAACTTTATCCTGGCAAAGGAGCGCCTTTCAGCCTACTATAAAAGCGAGTCGGAGTATACTATCCTTGAAGAGATGCCAGGCTCGGCATTGCTGGGTAAAGAATACCAGCCGCTGTTTACCTATTTCACCGGCAGATGCGACAAGTTTTTCAAGGTATACAGCGCCGATTTTGTTTCCACGGAGGACGGGACCGGCATTGTCCATATCGCCCCGGCTTTCGGTGAGGATGACTTTCAGATTGGTCAGTCCCTTGACATGCCAATCATCTGCCCGGTTGACGCGGAGGGACGATTTACCGAAGAGGTGCCCGAGTGGCGGGGACGGGTTGTGTACGAGGCTGATGATGATATCACCAATACGATAAAACAGATGGGCCGGCTAATCCACAGGACGAAAATAGAGCACCGGTATCCGTTCTGCTACCGCTGTGATACCGCCCTTATTTATAAAGCAATTGACACCTGGTTCATGCGGATCGAGCCTTTGAAGGCCAACATGCTGGAAAACAACCAGCGTATCCACTGGGTGCCGGACCATCTTAAAAACGGCAGATTCGGCAAAGGCATCGAAAGCGCGCCGGATTGGAATATCTCCAGGAACCGCTACTGGGGTACACCCCTGCCTGTATGGATATGTCCGGACTGCGGCCATAAGGAGTGTGTCGGCAGTCTCGAAGAGCTGCATGTTCTTATCGGCAACGGTGACCGTGAGGCAGGCATGAAACGCCATGCGGAAGCGGTTAATCGGGTACGGAGAAAGATTGAACATGAAGCCGCGGAGCATTTCAAGGATTTCGGTATTGATCCCCGGTGGGCTGACAAGGTGAGCCATACCGAAATGTATGATTCGGATATTCACAGTCATGTGGTTGATACCGTTGAGGCAACGTGCTCCAGGTGCGGCAGTAACGCCATGAAACGCACCCCTGAGGTTCTCGACTGCTGGTTTGAATCGGGTTCCATGCCCTATGCCCAGTCGCATTATCCCTTTAAGAATCGCGAGAAATTCGAGAAGAGTTTTCCGGCGGATTTTATCGCAGAAGGTATTGATCAGACCCGCGGATGGTTCTATACTCTGACAGTGCTCGGCTCCGCGCTATTTAATAAAGAGAGCTTCAAAAATGTCATTGTCAACGGTACAATTCTCGCCGAGGACGGGAAGAAGCTGTCCAAGCGGCTGAAGAACTATCCGCCGCCCGAAGAGATTCTTGACAAGCTGGGTGCCGACGCCCTGCGTCTCTTTCTGATAAACTCTCCCGCGGTGCGCGCCGAAGATCTCCGGTTCAGTGAAAAGGGAGTTACTGAAATGGCCCGGTCGATACTTCTGCCATTCTGGAACGCCTACTCGTTCTTTGTGACCTACGCCAATGTTGACGGATGGAAGCCTGATGGAAACAATAAACCGCCAAGCTCCAACGAGCTTGACCAGTGGATCGTGTCTCTGCTGAACCATGTCATCAATTCGGTTAATGAAGAAATGGAGCAGTACAACCTGTACCGGGTAGTACCCCTGCTGGTCGACTATATCGACAACCTTACCAACTGGTATATCCGTCGTAGCAGACGGCGGTTCTGGAAAAGCGAGAACGATGTTGACAAGAACAACGCCTATGCAACGCTCCATTATGTACTCGTTGAATTCTCCAAGGTAATGGCGCCGTTTCTGCCCTTTCTCACCGAGGCGATTTACCGTAACCTGGTTGCGCAGGTTGACAAAAATGCTCCGGAAAGTATTCACCTGACCGCTTATCCGCAGTCGGATCCTGACATGATCAATCCTGATATGGAGATGCGGATGAGTCTGGTGCGGCAGGTTGTCGGAATGGGGAGACTGCTGCGCAGCAGATACAATATTAAAAACAGACAACCCCTTTCCACCCTGAGCGTGGTAATTAAAGACGAACACAAGCGGAACCTTATCCGGGAGATGGATCAGCTTATCAGGGAAGAGCTGAATGTGAAGACCGTTGCATTTGACAGCAATGAGGATTCGCTGGTAGAGATCTCGGCCAAGCCCAATTTCAGGAACCTCGGTAAAGTGTACGGCCCGAAGATGAAAGAGGCCGCCGGGAAAATCGAGGCGTTCAGTCCACAGGATATCCGGGTACTTGAAAGCGGTGAAACACGTGACGTCCTTGGCCATGCCGTGTCGTTCGGGGATATCGAGGTGCGCCGTACCAGGCATGCCGGCATTGAGGTTGAAACCGAAGGTGAGATTACCGTGGCGCTCAATACGGAAATCACTGATGCACTCAGGGAAGAAGGACATGCGCGTGAATTTGTCAACAGAATTCAGAATATACGTAAAGCGAGAAATTTCAATGTAACCGACAGGATTGTTATCACCTGTAAATGCGGTGACGAGCTGCAGGAAGCATTGTCCCGTCATGTTGATTATATCAATGCAGAGACCCTTTCTGTTGATACCAATGTGACGGCAAAGGATATAGCCGTTGATACGGAGAAGATTGAGGTCAACGGTCTGCCTGTGTTGGTTTCGGTGAAGCTCAAAGAATAAAAGCATGGCAAAGTCATTTATAAAACGGCGTCGAAACGATCTGGTGTATGCTGTTCTTCTGTGCCTTTTCCTTGCATCGAAACATATTCCGAGGAAAGTTGGTCTGTTGATTGCCGGATGTGTGGGGCGAATTGCTTTTCTGGTTCCCACCAGGGATAAAAAACGTACAATTCGACACCTCACACGGTTTTACAGTAAAACGTGGTCTGAAAAAAAAATAAAGCGGGTTGCCGCACAGGTTTATGTGAATGCGGGTAAAAATCTCTTTGACGCGATTTACCTGTCCGGCTGCAGTGATGAAACATTTAATAAAATTGTCAGGCATGACGATCTCACGCCAATGAAGATGGCCTACGACGCGGGGAAAGGGGTTGTCGCTGTAACCAGTCACTCCGGCTGCTATGAAATGAATATCCACATGGTGGCGCGTAAAGGTTTAAAATGTGTCACTATCGGCCAGAAGTTATTTGATAAACGGATAGACAGGCTGATTACCCGTACACGTCAGAGGAATAATATCACCTATCTTTACCGGGATAATAGCAGCAGAGAGGCATTACGCCTGCTTAGAAAAGGCGCCCTGCTGGGGGTGCTGCTTGACCAGGACACATATGGGGAGGGGGTATTTGCAAACTTTCTCGGTGTGCCGGCATTTACCCTCTCGGGTCCAATTCGTATGGCCATGCGGTACGATTTGCCGCTCTTTGTCGGATATTCAGCCCGCCAGAAGGATGACACCCATTATGTCTATCTCAAGGGCCCGCTTGAACTGGAAAACACCGGCGACTTTGACCGGGATCTGGTGATGAACGTGGAGCAGGTAAATGCATTTCTCAGTAAAGGAGTACTTGACTTTCCGGAGCAGTGGGTGTGGATGCATCGGCGGTGGAAGCGAAAGCCTGAGAAGGAAAGAGAGATGTTGAATAGTAAAGATTATGTAAATAAAACTTGACAGTGAGATATCTGTATATTTGAAATTGAAATTAAGTGGTATTAAGTAAAAGAGGTACTATGCAGTAAAAAAAATAGTTTCTGTCTGATTTTAGTAACCGTTGAATCGCTTAACCATTATTTCTTTCCAATATATATATTACATTTCCTCAATAATGGTTGATATAGTTGTAGTAAATACATTAATAAGGAGAATAGTGAATGTCGGATGCATTTAAATTGATGTTCAGAGAATATGATATTCGTGGTCGGGTAAATGATGATGAAATGAACGAGAAAAATGTCGAACGAATTGCCAGAGGGTTTGCATCATACCTGAAAAAGAGAAATATTACGGAAGTTGTTGTCGGTCATGACAATCGATCTTACTCTCCCGGATTTGCCGAAGCGGCCATTGCCACGCTTGTATCTTACGGTTGTAAAGTTTATGATATCGGACTTGCATTAAGTCCGGTAACTTATTTCGCCCAGTATCATCTTAATTGTAAAGGCGCCCTGATGATAACGGCCAGCCATAATCCCAACGGCTGGGCAGGGTTTAAACTGGGGCATGATTTTTCAAAGACATTGGGTCCTGCTGAGGTGAAGGAGCTGTATGAGATTGTTGTGACGGAAGAGCCTGTTCAAAGCCGTGAAGGTTCCCGGGAAAGGATTAATGTCCGGGACGCCTATATCAATAAAATTGCAAGTTCAGTAAAGGTGGGGCAAAAGGAAATGCCTCGTGTTGTAATTGATTCGGGTAATGGCGGAGCCGGCGTGTTTGCCTACGAGCTGTTCCACAAATTGGGTTGTGTCACGTTTCAGCTGAATTGCGATCCGGATCCCAGTTTTCCCCATTATGATCCCAACCCATCACTCTTAACAGCACGCCAACGCCTGAAAGAAATGGTAACGCATCCTTACATTAAGGCGGATATCGGTATCGGGTTTGACGGTGACGGCGATCGCATCGGGATAATTGACAAGTACGGCAACAATATCTGGAGTGATAAAATACTTATAATATTAGCCAAACAACTCCTGGAGAAGAAAAAGAACGCTCAGATTGTCTTTGATGTCAAATGCACACAGGCGCTCCCGGAGGTTATTAAAGAAAACGGCGGAATCCCGGTGATGTGGAAAACCGGCCATTCACATATTAAGAGCAAATTGCACGAACTTAACGCGGATCTGGCCGGAGAACGAAGCGGTCATATATTTGTCGGCGGTGATGATTACTATGGCTATGACGATGCTCTTTTTGCGGCTGCAAAGGTTGTCGAATATATGGCGCAAACCGGTAAGCCGATAGATGAAATCGTGGCCGAGTTTCCTCAATATGTAACGTCACCGGAAATAAAGGCCCATTGTGCAGATAATGTAAAATATGAAATCGTTGACAAACTTGTAGCAGAATTTCAGGCGGAATATGGTGATAAGGTCAACACTATAAACGGCGCAAGAGTGACCTTTGACAACGGCTGGGGGTTGGTCCGTGCCTCGTCAAACCTGCCGGAACTGGTTATTATTTTTGAAGGAAAGACAGAGCAGGATATGCGGGAGATACGGAGTATTTTCAGGGAGAAGCTGGATAAGTATGATGAGATTGATAAGAAGTGGGATAATGATATAGAATAGCTGAGAATATCTGATTATTAAAGAATGAAAAAAGAGGAGATGGCGTCGCTTATATATGTAAAGTCATATGTTGTTCCAATGCTCTTTTGAGATATGACAGAGGCGGGAAACAGTAAAAGCGGCACGTATTCCCGCGAATGATCCGTGCCCGGCGTCGTCGGATCATTGCCATGATCAGACGTCACAATTAACACATCGTCCGCTCGCATTTTCCCTTGTATTTCAGGCAGCCTCCCGTCAAACGCCTCCAATGCCGCAGCATATCCTTTCCAATCATTACGATGGCCGTACCCCATATCAAAATCAATCAGATTCGCAAAGAGCAGGCCATTGAAATCGGTGTCAAGAAGCTCAAGTATTTTATCGGTGGATTCTTTATTGTTGGTTGTATGGTACGATTGGGTGATACCGCGCATTGCAAAGATATCGTCGATTTTCCCCACGCTTATGACATCATATCCTTTCTCCGACAGTTTGTCCAGGAGAGTGGGCTGCGGCGGCGGCAGGGAAAAGTCTTTGCGGCGTTCGGTTCTCCAGTAGTTTCCCGAGGTGCCGAGGAAGGGTCTGGCAATAACCCGTCCCACACCCCATTCACCTGTACAAAGCTCACGCGCTTTTCTGCATATTTCATAGAGTTCTTCAACGGGAATAATCTTTTCGTGGGCTGCTATCTGAAAGACACTGTCAACAGAAGTGTAAACAATGGGCCTGCCTGTTCTTACATGCTCATCACCGAGTTGATTGATAATGACTGTGCCTGAGGCGTGCACATTGCCGAGGATTTTTCGATTGATTCGTTTTTCGAATTCAGTTATCAATTGTGGAGGAAAATTATTTGGGAACACGGGCAACGGTTTATCCGAGACCACACCCATGAGCTCCCAGTGGCCGATAGTTGTATCCTTTCCCTTTGACTTTTCGGCCATTTTACCGTACGCGCCGGTGGTGTTGTCACAGGGCGGTACGCCCTGAATATCGGTCAGGTTGCCGAGTCCCATTTTCTGCAGATTGGGGAGATTGAGGCCTCCCACGGCTTTTGCAACATTACCCAGGGAGTTATTGCCGGCATCATTGAAATCCGCGGCGTCAGGAAGCTCGCCGACACCCACGCCGTCGAGGACAATGAGAATAACACGTTTTATATTCATACAGTTTTACAGCAGGAGATTTTCCCCCGTATCCCTGACAAACCTGGCGGATTTAACTTCCTTACTTGCAAGTCTCACGCCACCCGCTTTCACCCCTTTCACCAGGTAATCCCGTACTCTGAAAGACTCTTCTTTCACCTTCAGGCGGGGTTTGGGCCTGTATTCAACAACGGCCAGGCAGTCCTGATCAGCGGTCAGTTTCATAAGGGTGCATTTTTCAGGTATAATTGAGTACCCTTTGTTAAGAATAAATTTTTCAATCTTACAGCGTTTCAGATAGGGATAACCGGTTGCATTGTTTTTATATATAACGGTAAATATGGTATTGGCGGTTGTCTTTTCATCCATGAATCCACAGTACCACATACCTTTATCAACGAAGAACTTATCCGGCACATCCATTACCGAATACACACCGGTTTTGCGAATGACCAGCACCCGGTCATACTGTGAAACGTCAAACAGCACATTGCCGCCGACTTCATAGCCCAGATACCCGGTATTCTTGTCGTATTTCAGCTTAAGGTTGCGCTGGGCGGCTTCACGCACATCCACCTTTTCGAAAGATACGATTTCAGTTTTTCGGGGATGGAACTCGCTGTATTTACCGATAATTCCGTCAAGGAAAGAGATGGCGTATGCAACAAGATCGGACAGTTGCTTTTTTATCTCTTTGAGCCGTGTTTTTATCTCATCCATTTCCTTTTTTGCTTTATTGATATCGTAGAGAGAGATGCGTCTGATGGGAATTTTCAGTAAACGCTCAACATCTTCGGTGGTAACGTCACGTTTAATTTGATCCGCAAACGGCTCAAAACCGGTTAGTACTGCTTTGATAACACCATCCCGTGTTTTCATCTTTTCGATTTTTTTATAGATACGCTCTTCAACGAATATCTGTTCGAGTGTTTTTGCATGGAGTCTGTCTTTCAGCTCTCCCTCTTCGAGCTTTAATTCGGCCTTAAGAATATCCTGCAGTTTCCGTGCATAGTACTGAATAACCTCACTGACAGTCATCTGTGTAGGTTGCCCGTCCTTGATAACCAGCAGATTGACATTGATTGAAGATTCGCAATCGGTAAACGCATAGAGGGCATCGACCGTGTCACGGGTATGAATACCGCGTGCCAGTTTTATCTCAATTTCAACATGGTCGGTGCTGAAATCACTGATGCTCGAGATTTTTATCTTGTTTTTCTTTGCAGCTGCTTCTATTGAATTAATGAGGCTTTCAGTTGTTGTACCAAAAGGCAGCTCGCGGATAACAATCTTTTTAGGATCCTTTGTATCAAGCTTTGCCCGGACAAGAATTTTCCCGTTACCGTCTTCATACTCGGAGACGTCGGCAAGCCCGCCGGTGGGAAAATCGGGGAAAAGGAGATGCTGGTCTTCCTCGAGACTGGCCCGCACTGCATTGAGTACTTCAATAAAATTATGCGGAAGAATTCTTGTGGACATGCCCACAGCAATACCTTCGGCCCCCTGAATCAGCACCACGGGAATTTTCGCCGGAAAGGTTACCGGCTCCCTGTTACGGCCGTCATAAGATTGTTCGTATTCGGTAATCGGCGGATTAATCAGCACCTCTTTGGCAAGCGGCAGAAGGCGGCACTCTATATACCGCGCGGCAGAAGCAGGATCGCCGGTGTAAATGTTGCCGAAGTTACCCTGTTTATCGACAAACATATCCTTGTTTGCAAGTACCACCAGGGCTGAGTAGATCGATGCATCGCCGTGCGGATGATACTTCATGGTATGCCCCACCACATTGGCGACCTTATGAAACTTGCCGTCATCCATCTCGCTCAGGGAGTGCAGTATTCTGCGCTGCACCGGTTTCAGTCCGTCATCAATATGGGGGATTGCCCGATCCTTGATAACGTAGGAAGCATATTCGAGGAAATTACTGTTAAATAATTTGTTTATGTATGCCATCAGACAAGGTTCTCCATGATATAATCACGACGTTCGGGGGTGTTTTTTCCCATGTAAAATTCCAGGGTTGTCGGCACGGTTTTTATCGAGCGCACATTTATATCGATAAGGCGCATATTGTCGTCAATAAACTGACCGAACTCCTTCGGTGAAATCTCTCCAAGGCCTTTAAAGCGGGTGATTTCCGGCGAGGATATCTCTTCAACGGCTGCATCTTTCTCCTTTTCGGTATAACAGTAGCGGGTCTCCTTTTTATTGCGCACCCGAAAGAGCGGCGTTTCGAGAATGTATACCCGATTGGCGATTACCAGCTCCTCAAAGTAGTTGAGGAAAAAGGTAAGCAGCAGGTTCCGTATATGAAACCCGTCATAATCAGCATCTGTGGCAATAACGATTTTTGCATAGCGGAGATGCTCAACATCGTCTTCAATGCCCAGGGCCATCATCATACTGTACAGCTCTTCGTTTTTGTAAATGGCGGCCTTTCCCTTGCCGAAAGCATTCTGCGGTTTGCCTCTGAGTGAAAAGATGGCCTGCGTGTTCGGGTCCCGGGCGGAAACCATAGACCCGGATGCAGACTGGCCTTCAGTTATAAAAATGGTGGATTCTTCACCCTTTTTCCCGTCTTCAAGGTGATACTTGCAGTCCTTAAGATTGGGGATCTTAATCGCCACTTTCTTCGCCGCCTCTTTGGCCTCCTTTTTTACCGTGTTGAGCTCTTTACGGAGCCGCTCGTTGCTGATAATTTTCTTTTCCAGCTCCTGGGCGGCAGCTCTGTTTTTATGTAGAAAATCGACCACGGCAGAGCGTACTTCAGATACGACCCAACTGCGGATTTCAGTGTTGCCCAGTTTGTTTTTAGTCTGACTCTCGAACACGGGGGATTTCAGTTTTATCGCCACAGCGCCAATAAATCCTTCACGCACATCAACGCCGGAAAAATTTCTCTTGAAGAATTCATTAACCCCCTTGAGCACCCCTTCACGGAACGCGCTCTGATGGGTGCCGCCGTCACTGGTGAACTGGCCATTCACAAAAGAGAAATACGTCTCGCCGTAGCTCTTTGTGTGGGTAAAGGCGAATTCAAGCTGCTTGCTCTTATAATGCCCGATATCATACACCGTATCCTCACCAACTTCCGCCAGCAGCAGATCATGCAGCCCGTTCTTTGATTCGAATTTCTGATTGTTGAGATAGAGCCGAAGACCGCCGTTAAGATAAGCATAATTCCACAACCGCTGCTCGATAAATTCGGGATTGAAGGTATATTCGCCAAAAATCTCCGAATCGGGAACAAACTCGACATAGGTACCGTTGGGCTGGTTTGGTGCTTTGCCGGTTTTTTTTGATTTCAATTTACCCCGGACAAATGACGCCTCACTGAATTTTCCGTCACGAAACGCCGAAACCTTGAAATGAGACGATAAGGCGTTTACCGCCTTGGTACCAACACCGTTGAGGCCCACCGAAAACTGGAACACGTCGTCATTGTATTTCGCCCCGGTATTGATAACGGAAACGCATTCAACCACCTTGCCGAGCGGAATGCCGCGACCGTAATCACGAACACAAATCGAGCCGTCTTTAAGCTTGATGTCGATTTTTTTCCCGTGTCCCATGATATATTCATCAACCGCATTGTCAATGACCTCCTTCAGCAGAATATAGATGCCGTCATCAAGATTGGAGCCGTCACCGAGCCTGCCGATATACATACCGGTTCGTAAACGGATGTGCTCCAGGGAACTCAGTGTCTTAATCTTACTTTCATCGTATACCGTATCTTTCGTATTTCTTTTTGCCATGAGTGGTCCTGATGAATGGTGAAACACTACTGACACCGGAGAGTATCACTGATTCCCTCCGGTATAAAACCGGATTGCTGCAGATGTGCGGGCTGCAACCATGGTAATCCCGTCAATTAAGAATAATACGGATTAACCGTATTAACCGTGCTGAATCTTTTAAATAACAGGCCTTTCAGCCTAATGAGCTGTTATTGAAAAAATAAATATCATAGTGAATTTTAACAAGAGTATATTAGCAGGTATTGGGGTAAATACCGAAAAGAACTACAAGATGTTGTTATATATTCTTTCGTTGACGGTACATGGGTCAGAACGGAAACGAATGTAATAAAATTGTCGGAGTTAGCAAACAGTCTTGTTTTTTGACGGATAATACACCATATTTCTTAAAATATTAGTAGCGTAGAATTTGGGAGACCTGCGCCATAATCTGATACCCTGGATTCAGAGCACACAGTATAAAATAATATATAATCCGCATAACCTTTGAATTTATAATACATTGTAATTGTTACAATTAGAAAATCTTTGCCCTTCACGGCTGCAAACTTTCGCAATTTTCATGAAAATACGCCATATGTTGCTTAGGTCCACTCAATTCTACGCCACCAAAATATTACAATATGCTCCGGTGCTCAGACAGTATCTCGGCACATGTACTGTATCTTACTCACTGGAATGTAAAGCAATGCATGCTTACGTTACTTCCGTGACAGGTATAATTCTATCAGCTTCTCTTCTGTTCTCATCTCAGAAAAAGAACGGGATACAATCTTACTTTATCTCCACCGAACTCCTCGGCCGTCCCACTGATTCGTCGGTAACTGTTAACGCCCTTGCAGATACGGCGCTGCAGGTATTTTTTGAGTACGGTACCGACCCTTCTGCGTATACAGATCGAACCGATACCTCGCTGTTTCCCGGTAACACGCCAATTGAGACAGTCCTGAATTATCTGCAGCCGGATACCCGGTATTATTATCGTATGCGGTACTGCACGCCTGGTGACTCATCTTTTAGCAGCGGCGAGGAACACCGGTTCCATACCTGTCGACGCCGCGGCAGCACCTTCGTATTTACAATCACCGCCGATTCCCATCTGCGCTGGTGTCTTGACGGCAGCCCATCAGGGCTAGACACAACACTCTATAAACGCACCCTGCAAAATATAGCGCAGGACAGCCCTGATTTCCATCTGGACATGGGTGACGCTTTCGCAGGACTTCTGGCAATTAACTACGACTATGCGATTCAGTACCATCTCGAACAGCGAGCATTCCTTGATCGGCTCTGTCATTCCGTACCTCTGTTCCTGGTACCGGGGAACCACGAGCATGAAGTCGGCTGGGCGCTGGACGGTACTGCCGATAATCGGGCAGTATGGGCAACTACCGCCCGTAAGCGCTATTTCTGCAATCCATCACCCGACCGTTTTTACACCGGAGATACCACGGTACACCAGTATGTGGGGCTGCGTGAAAACTACTATGCCTGGGAGTGGGGTGATGCGCTCTTTGTGGTTCTCGATCCTTTCTGGTATACAACCACCTGTCCCCACAGTGACCTGGGCAGTCCTCCTGGAGGAGGCAGCGGAGACGGTTGGGACTGGACTCTCGGCTATACCCAGTATGCATGGCTGAAGCAGACTTTGGAGCAGAGTAGTGCACCGTTCAAATTTATTTTCTCGCACCATATGACCGCAGGAAGCGGCATTGAGGTGTACCGGCTCTATGCCCGCGGTGGTATTGAAGGAGCTCACCTGTGGGAATGGGGCGGGTATAATGAGGATGATACATGGGGTTTTGATACGAGGCGACCGGGATGGGAGATGCCGATTCATCATTTGATGGCACGGAACAGGGTGACCGTTTTTTTTCACGGCCATGACCATGTGTTTGCAAAACAGGAGCTGGATGGTATTGTCTACCAGGAAGTGCCGTCACCGGATGATTATACCTACGGCTATGGTCATAAAGACAACGCCGGATATACCACCGGTACTATTCTTACTAACTCAGGACACCTGCGGGTTACAGTTACTCCGGATTCAGTGCTGGTCGAGTATGTAAGGGCATATCGCCCCCAGGATGAGGACAGCAGTCATGTGAACGGCCGGGTCGCCTGTTCCTATACTATTATGCCGGATTCAAACAGTATATTTGCCGATGATAATCATCAGCACCAAAAGAAAAACGGTATAATTATTAAAACGTTTCCCAACCCCTGCTCCTTTACTGCTACTATTGAATTTCATATACGAAGCAGGAGTATGGTCAGTATTGTACTATATGACACCCGCGGTCGCATCATCAGAAAGCTTTTCAATAGAGTTGCGGATAGAGGCAGGCATACAGTATTCTGGGATGGTATAAGTAATTCAAATGTACCGGTTGGTTCAGGAACATACTTTTGTGAAGTTCGTGCAGGGGATTGTTGTGTGCGGGGGAAAATTATTTATCTGGAAAAATAAAGGTAGTACCTGGAATTCATGACTTTTACAGTAGCGTGTTTGCGGATGATTTTTCATCACCGTTTTTTGTTTCTTCTCATCACTGATAAAACAAATTCCCGATTTCCTGTTACCCAGCACGAAGGCCTGTCTTTTCTTTCAATTCCCTGATTACTC